>CAIKYE010000173.1 GCA_903831585.1 uncultured Micrococcales bacterium
CTGCCTTGCCCGATTCTGTGGTGATTGAGCGCCCGAAGAACCGTGAGCACGGTGACTGGGCTACGAACGTGGCGATGCAGCTATCTGCTGGTTTTGGCATGAAACCCCGCGATTTTGCCGAACTGCTCGGCGCTGAGCTAGAAAAGCTTGAAGCAATCTCGAAGGTCGACATCGCCGGCCCAGGTTTCATAAATCTCACGCTGAGCGCTGCCGCTGCCGGCGAACTGGCCAAGGCCATTGTTGAAGCAGGCGCGAGCTATGGCACTTCGACCGCCATGGCCGGGGTGAAGATGAATCTCGAGTTCGTCTCGGCGAATCCAACCGGACCAATTCACATCGGCGGAACCCGCTGGGCCGCAGTTGGCGACTCGCTCGCGAGGGTGTTCGAAGCCCAAGGCGCAGAAGTCACTCGCGAGTATTACTTCAACGATCATGGCGCTCAGATTGATCGCTTTGCACGATCGCTATTGGCTGCTGCAAGAAAACAAGAAGCACCAGAAGACGGATACTCGGGCGCTTACATCACCGAGATCGCTGAGAGGGTGCTTGCCGAAACTGCAGAAGACATTTTGAGCATGAGCGAAGAAGACGCTCAAGAGCAATTTCGGGCCGCAGGCGTCGAGCAGATGTTTCAAGAAATTCGAGCGTCACTACACGACTTCGGCGTTGACTTCGATGTCTTTTTTCACGAGAACTCTCTCTATGTTTCTGGTGCGGTTGACAAGGCCATCGCGCGTCTTCGCGAACTAGGGCACATGTTTGAAGAAGACGGCGCGCTTTGGTTGCGCACCACAACCTTTGGCGACGATCGCGACCGCGTTGTTCTCAAGAGTGATGGCGAAGCTGCCTATATCGCCGGCGACCTCGCCTACTACCTAGACAAGCGCAGTCGCGGTTTCGATCAGTGCATCTACATGCTTGGTGCAGATCACCACGGATACGTTCCTCGCATGATGGCTATGTGTGCGGCGTTTGGTGATGAGCCAGGCAAGAACCTAGAAATTCTCATCGGGCAGATGGTCAACCTGGTTAAGGATGGCGAGCCTGTTCGCATGTCGAAGCGTGCCGGCACGGTTGTGACAATGGAAGACCTCGTCGGCTTTGTTGGAGTAGACGCCGCGCGTTATGCGCTGACGCGATCTTCAATTAACTCTTCGCTCGATATCGATCTCGCGCAATTGGCAAAGAAGACAAACGACAATCCGGTCTTCTATGTTCAGTATGCGCAGGCTAGAACCAAGCAGGTCGAGATCAACGCGGCTAGTCTCGGGGTTGATTTGAGCACTTTTGATCCGTCTTTGCTCAACCACGAGACAGAGGGAAACCTTTTGGCCAAACTCAGCGAGTATCCGAGAGTTGTCGCTTCGGCTGCCGAGTTTCGTGAGCCACATCGGGTTGCACGCTACCTCGAAGAGGTCGCCGGCGCCTACCACCGCTGGTATGACAGCTGTCGCGTGACCCCGCTTTCTGGCAATGCCGTTGACGAAGTGCACCGCACTCGCCTCTGGCTCAACAATGCCGCCGGCGTGGTTCTGCGCAATGGGCTGGCTCTAATTGGCGTTAGCGCCCCTGAGAGGATGTAGTCGATGACGAATCCACTCGCACCAGAATGGCTAGAAGAGCCAAGCGATCTGAACGCACTTGATGACCGAGTCTGGCCAAGCAATTTCTCTCGGCAGGCAAACGGCGAGTGCACAATCGCTGGAGTCTCGGTCCGAGATCTAGCCGCAGAATTTGGCACACCTCTCTATGTAATCGACGAAGACGATTTCAGACAGCGCGCAGCCTCTGTCAAGCAGGCGCTCGAGCAGGCTGCGGCGTCGATTGGCACAACGGCAAAGGTTTACTACGCGAGCAAAGCATTCATGTCGGTTGAAATTGCAGCCTGGATAAATGAGCTTCAGCTGAACATCGATGTTTCGAGTGGGGGAGAGTTGGCGGCTGCGCTTGCCAGCGGAATCTCTGCAGAGCGAATTGGTCTACACGGAAACAACAAGTCAACGCGCGAAATCGCAAGGGCAATTTCTGCTGGTGTCGGTGCAATTGTGATTGACAGCGAAATTGAGATTGAACGAATCGCTGCGGCAGCTGCGGCCCAAGACAAGATTCAAATGGTTCGACTGAGGGTCAACACCGGAGTGCACGCAAACACGCACGACTTTTTGGCGACCGCACGCGAAGATCAGAAATTTGGAATTGCGATTGCCGACGCTCCAGAGATGGTCGCAAAGATTCGTTCACATCGCCACCTAAGTTTCTTGGGTCTGCACTCACACATCGGTTCGCAAATCCACTCGCGCGAGGGTTTCGTCGAGGCCGTTCGCCGCTTGGTTAAGTTGCACGCGGAGCTGAGCAAAGTCGCAGAAGTTCCCGAACTAAATCTTGGCGGTGGCTTTGGCATCAACTACAAGCCAGCCGACGAGGCACTGTCGATTCACGAGTTCGCCGAAGCCCTTGCCCAAGCCGTAAAAACCGAGTGCCAGAAAAACTCAATCTCGGTTCCGAAGCTAGCCTTCGAACCCGGCCGCTACATTGCCGGAAATCCTGGGGTAACTCTTTATACGGTCGGCACAATC
>CAIKYE010000174.1 GCA_903831585.1 uncultured Micrococcales bacterium
CCGAATTCAAGAGGCAGACTATTTTGGCGAGCAATACTGCAAGACAGCAGACCTAGAGAACCCAGAAAAGCTGCTTCGCATACTGGCACCAGCGGTGGTTGAGGTGATCGCAGGGGTGCGAAACATCAGTCAGTTGGCAGCACACCTCAGCGAAGACGTTTATAACAGGCTCAGAGATCGCTCGGTGAAAGTTGCGCTTGAGCGGGCCAAGCGGGGTGAGCCCACCAAGGCACCGCAACTTCGGGTTGGCAGCATGAAAAAGCAAGAACCCCGCGACGGAGTTGTCGAGTCTGTGGTTTTGGTGCAGTCGCCAACTCGAACTAGAGCGGTGACGATTCGGCTAGAGGGCATTAACCGCAGGTGGCGAGCCACCTCGGTTTCAGTTATCTAGTTCTTGAAGAACGAGCTTCCGGGAGCCGACTTGCCATCTGGCTTCTTTGAGTCGTTTGAAGGCTTTACTGGGCCATCGCTGCCGCCCTGGTGAATCTCGGCAGTGCCGTCTTCACTGGGTGAGGTGTAGGTCAACTTCTTGACGTCAGGCTTGACCTCGACCACTGGGGCTGAAGCCTGCACCTGAACCTCGATGTTGAACATGAAGCTAACCGACTCTTCGCGAACTGCGCCCATCATCTGCTGGAACATTCCGTAGCCTTCGCGCTGGTATTCAACCAACGGGTCGCGCTGCGCCATGGCACGAAGACCGATTCCCTCTTTGAGGTAATCCATCTCATACAGGTGGTCGCGCCACTTGCGGTCGACAACCGATAGCACAACGCGTCTCTCGAGTTCGCGCATCGCTGCATCGCCAATCTCGTCGCCGCGCTTTGCGTAGGCAACTTTAGCGTCAGAGATAAGTTCGCGGGTTAGCCAATCGCGGGTGAGGCGGTTACGGTTTCCGGCCTCTGCGAGCACCTCAGAGATTTCGAGACCAATCGGATAGATGGTTTTCAAGTCACTCCATAGAGCATCGAGATCCCAGTCTTTTCCGGTTCCCTCAACTATGTGCTGATTGACGACATCCTTGATGACATCTTCGAGAAAGCCCGAGATTCGGTTCTGAATGTCGTCACCCTCGAGGATGTGGCGTCGGTCGGCATAAATTGCTTCGCGCTGGCGAGACATGACGTCGTCATATTTCAAAACGTTTTTGCGAATCTCGGCGTTTCGGCCTTCGACCTGTGACTGCGCGCTTTGAATTGCACGACTGACCAACTTCGATTCAATCGCGGTGTCGTCTGGAACTCCAGGACGGTTCATCATGCTTGCTGCCGCACCCGAATTGAACAAACGCATCAGATCGTCGGTTAGCGAAAGATAGAAACGTGATTCACCAACGTCACCCTGACGACCAGAACGACCACGCAGCTGGTTGTCGATTCTTCGTGATTCGTGCCGTTCGGTGCCAAGCACATAAAGCCCACCGGCAGCAAGAACCTGTTCGGCGTCAACGGCAACCTGCGCCTTGATCTTTTCGAACTCGGCAGCCCAGGCTTTTTCATATTCTTCTGGAGTCTCATCGGCGTTTAGGCCGCGCTTGTTCAAAGCGTCGACGGTCAAGAACTCGGCGTTACCACCGAGCATGACGTCGGTTCCACGGCCAGCCATGTTGGTGGCAACGGTTACGGCACCGAGTCGACCGGCCTGCGCGACAATGGCAGCCTCACGAGCGTGGTTCTTGGCGTTTAGCACCTCGTGGCGCACTCCGCGCTTGGCTAGCAGCTTCGAAAGGTATTCGCTCTTCTCGACCGAGGTGGTTCCAACCAGAACTGGCTGACCCTTGGCGTGGCGCTCGGCAATGTCTTCGACAACCATCGCGAACTTGATTTCTTCGTTCTTGAAGATTAGGTCTGACTGGTCAAGGCGAATCATTGGTCGGTTGGTTGGAATCGGAACCACACCGAGCTTGTATGTGCTCATGAACTCGCCGGCTTCGGTCTCTGCGGTACCGGTCATGCCGGCAATCTTCTTGTAAAGACGGAAGTAGTTCTGCAGGGTGATTGTTGCGAGAGTTTGGTTTTCGGCCTTGATCTCGACGCCCTCTTTGGCCTCGATTGCCTGGTGCACGCCTTCGTTGTATCGACGACCAGGAAGCATGCGACCGGTGTGCTCGTCGACGATTAGAACTTCACCGTTCATCACGACATAGTCTTTGTCGCGCTTGAAAAGTGCGATTGCCTTGAGCGAGTTGTTCAAGAAAGAAATGAGTGGGGTGTTAGCCGACTCATAGAGGTTGTCGATGCCTAGGTAGTCTTCGACCTTTGCAATTCCCGGTTCGAGAATTCCAACGGTGCGCTTCTTCTCATCAATTTCATAGTCGACAACCGGCTGCAACTTTGCGGCGATGGTTGAGAATTCTGCAAACCAGCGGTTTGCTTCACCGGCGGCAGGGCCAGAGATGATCAGGGGCGTGCGAGCCTCGTCGATAAGAATCGAGTCAACCTCGTCGACGATTGCATAGAAGTGACCGCGCTGCACTAGCTCGGCTTTGTCCCAGGCCATGTTGTCGCGAAGGTAGTCGAAACCGAATTCATTGTTGGTTCCATAGGTGATGTCGCAAAGGTATTCTGCACGACGCTGTGCCGGATCCTGTCCGGCAAGAATGCAACCCGTGGTCATGCCAAGCGCTCGGAACACGCGGCCCATAAGTTCACTCTGATAGTTGGCCAAGAAGTCGTTCACGGTAACGATGTGAACGCCCCGACCGGCAATTGCGTTTAGGTAGGCTGCGGTCGTCGCAACCAAGGTCTTTCCTTCACCGGTCTTCATCTCGGCGATGTTGCCGAGGTGCAGGGCGGCTCCACCCATAATCTGAACGTCGTATGGGCGCATTCCAAGGGTGCGCTTTGCGGCTTCGCGAACCGCGGCAAAGGCCTCTGGAAGCATGTCGTCGAGAGACTCACCTGCGGCATAGCGCTCGCGAAGGCTGTCGGTCTCACTGCGAAGTTCTTCGTCGGTTAGCGAGCTAAATGAATCCTCTAGCGCGTTGACTGCCTTCGCGTAATTGCGGAGTTTGCCGAGAATTCGGCCTTCTCCGGCGCGCAGCACCTTGTCGAGAATATTTGCCAAGATTGAGCTCCAGACGAGTCGGTTTGAATAACTTAGTCAATCTTAGGCGAGCCTCAAGGCTCAACCTGAGAGACCGCTGGATGTGCGCTGGGTTC
>CAIKYE010000175.1 GCA_903831585.1 uncultured Micrococcales bacterium
AAACCGGCGAGGCACCCCGAAAGCTTTCTCCCGAGCGCCAAGAGCAGCGTGCTCGAAATGTGCTGCTCTATCAACTGGCTCGAGGAGCAAAGTCAGCTCACACTCTGAAGCAAATTCTTGAGCGGCGAGAAATTGATGCAGAGATAGCCGAAGCCATGATCGAACGCTTTGTCGAAGTTGGACTGATCGACGACGTTGCCTATGCCGAAACAGTTGTGAATTCTCGGCAAAAATTCAAAGGACTTGCAAAATCGGCCATCAAGCGGGAATTGAACCAAAAAGGCGTAGAAGCCACCATTGTCGAACAGGTCACCTCCGAAATCACCGTCGAGACCGAGTTTGAGATGGCAATCGAACTAGCCAACAAGCGCATAGTTCGAATGGCGAATCTCGAATACTCGGTGCGCCAGAGAAGGCTCAATGGCTACCTGGCTCGAAAGGGCTATTCCTCGTCAATAGTTATGGCCGCCGTAAAACAGGCCGAATTGAATCTCAACAACGCAGCTTAGATTCACAGGTTCAAATCTTTTCGGTTCGTGGCGTAGGTTGCGGGGTAAAATCGCTTAGATGTCACAAACACTAACCCGCACCTACGAGGTACGAACATTTGGTTGCCAAATGAACGTGCACGATTCCGAGCGCCTGTCTGGCCTGCTTGAATCTGCCGGGTATGTGGCTGGCGAGACCGGTGATTCAGACGTAGTGGTGTTCAACACCTGTGCCGTGCGCGAAAACGCCGACAACAAGCTCTACGGCAATCTAGGCATTCTGTTTGAAAAGAAGCAAGAAAACCCTGACCTTCAAATAGCGGTCGGTGGCTGCCTCGCCCAAAAGGATCGCGATATCATCGTGGCCAAAGCCCCGTGGGTCGATGTGGTTTTCGGAACTCACAACATTTCTTCACTGCCAGCACTTCTTGAGCGTGCTCGTCACAACAACGAGGCACAGATTGAAATCGTCGAAGCGCTAGAGACTTTTCCTAGCAGCCTTCCTGCGAAACGCGATTCGACCTTTTCGGCATGGGTAAGCATCTCGGTTGGATGCAACAACACCTGCACTTTTTGCATAGTTCCAACACTCCGTGGCAAAGAGCGAGACAGAAGTCCCGAAGATGTGCTTGCCGAAATACGAGCTCTGGTGGCCGAAGGAGTTATTGAGGTAACCCTTTTAGGTCAGAACGTAAACACCTACGGGGTCGAGTTCGGTGACAAGGGCGCTTTCGCCAAGTTGCTTCGAGCCTGCGGAACAATCGAGGGTCTCGAGCGAGTTCGCTTCACCTCGCCACACCCAGCGGCCTTCACCGACGATGTGATTGAGGCTATGGCCGAAACCCACAACGTGATGCCCCAGTTGCACATGCCGCTTCAATCCGGCAGCGATCGAGTGCTGAAAGAAATGCGTCGAAGTTATCGCAGCGACAAGTACCTGGGCATAATCGAACGTGTGCGTGCGGCCATGCCGCATGCTTCAATCAGCACCGACATCATCGTCGGTTTTCCTGGCGAAACCGAAGAAGACTTTCAGGACACAATTCGTGTGGTCGAAGCTTCTCGTTTCGCCGTCACCTACACCTTCCAGTACTCAAAGCGCCCAGGCACACCAGCTGCGGAATTTGCGGATCAGGTGCCCAAGGCCGTGGTCCAAGAGCGCTACGAGCGCCTGTTGGCAGTGGTCAACCGCATAGCTCTAGAAGAGAATCAGGCCCAGATCGGCAAGACTGTCGAAGTTCTGGTTGCCAATGACGGCCGCAAAGACGATCGCACTCACCGAATTTCAGGACGCGCCCGCGACTTCAGGCTGGTTCACTTCGAGGTGCCGAAGGGGCACGAGATTCCAAGACCGGGTGATTTGGTCACCTGCACGATTACCGAGGCCGCGCCATATCACTTGATAGCCGACATAGTCGACGAGAATTCATTCTCGATGCGCAAAACCATCGCCGGAGATGCTTGGGATCGAGCCGAAGCTGCATCTTGCGCTGTGCCCGCAGTCGACGCTCACACTCAGAGCGCCAAGGTTTCACTCAGCCTCTCGGTGAAGCCAAAACACGAAAAGCATTAGTCATGACTGCAATCAATCTGGTTGCCGTAGTTGGGCCTACCGGTTCTGGCAAATCTGAGCTCGCGATACAAATTGCCGAGAAAATCATGGCTTGCGGCGGCCGTGCCGAAATCATCAATAGCGACTCGATGCAGTTCTATCGCGGCATGAATATTGGCACGGCAAAATTAGCCCCTAACGAACGACGCGGAATTGAGCATCACATGATTGATGTTCTAGACATTCGTGATGAATCAACCGCTGCCGAATACCAGCAGCAGGTAAGGCCGATCATTGAGTCGCTACAGGCAAAATCGATTACGCCAATCATGGTCGGCGGATCGATGCTCTATATCGCAGCAGCGCTAAACACATTCGAATTTCCTGAGCGAGATGCCGAACTTCGCCAGCAACTCGAAGTAGAGCTTGAAACGCACGGATCACATGCGATGCATAGGCGAGTCGCAGAGCTCGATTCTGTTGCCGCATCGCGCATCGACCCTGAGAATGGCAGGCGAGTTGTTCGGGCCTTGGAAATCTTGATGCTCACCGGAGAGCCATTTAGCGCATCCCTGCCAGACGAGACAGAGTCGTGGCAGCCGGTTCTAGAAATCGGACTCAATTCCGAGCGTGCACACCTGGTTGACCGACTCGCCAAGCGAGTCGAGAGCATGTGGGCGCAGGGGCTGGTCGGCGAGGCAGAGAGCTTGATTGCCGAAGGCATCCGTGAAGGCAAGACATCGTCTCGGGCCATCGGCTACGCTCAGGCACTGGCGCAACTGGACGGGCTGCTATCTGAAGAGGAAGCTATAGCTCAGACCGTGCAACTCACTCAGCGCTACGCTCGCCGTCAAATGTCATGGTTCAGACGCGACGAGCGAATCAATTGGTTCGACTACCAGCAGGACGATTTGTTCGACTCCGTTAGCGAGCTCATTTCTCGCCGCGCCCCTCATCTATTCGGCGAATAGGCTATTCATCATGGGTAGCAAAATCGAATTCACCAAGGGCCACGGAACCGGAAACGACTTCGTTCTGGTTCTAGATGCGACTGGCGATTTGCTATTAACCCCCAAGCAAATTGCAAAAATCTGTGATCGACACTTCGGCATCGGCGCGGATGGCTTCATCCGTGTGGTTCGCACCGAGAACAGCACCGAGGTGTCACACCTACTGGCTGAAGCTCCCGAGGCCGAGTGGTTCATGGATTACTACAACGCCGACGGTTCAAGCGCAGAGATGTGCGGAAATGGCTCAAGGGTTTTTGCAAGATATCTAACCGAAAAGAATCTGGTCAAGCTCGAAGATTCGCAGACACTTTCGATTGCAACGCGTGATGGCGTGAAGGACTTGCAACGCAACATGGCTGGTTTTGCTGTTGACATGGGTCGATGGAAGTTGGGCACAGACGAGCTATTGGTTCGCGCGGGTCACCTCGATGTGGCAAGGCCTGGTTTATCAATTGGTGTAGGAAACCCGCACGTCGTGGTTGCTCTTGCAGATCTCGAAGAACTCAAGGCGCTAAATCTCTATGAGGCTCCGCAACTTGATCCGCGCCCAGAAGCCGGGGCGAATGTTGAATTTGTGGTGCCAGAAGAGCCGATGATTAGAAACGGCGTCGGATACATTTCGATGCGGGTGTTTGAGCGCGGCGTCGGCGAGACGCTTTCTTGCGGCACTGGCATTTGTGCGGCCGCGCTTGCCACTCGTCATTGGGCTGGCGCTGGTGCTCCGAACACCTGGCAGGTCAGTGTTCCCGGTGGCACTCTTGGTGTTCGCATGTTCGCGACAGAAGACGGCGAGCACGTTGGTCTGAGTGGTGCCGCTGTGCTCAGCTTCGACGGCCAGATCGACTTAGACAGCCTCTAGAGCAGCTTCGCAGTTTGCTGCCAGAGCATTGCGTTTAGAGACGGGCAGCGCGCAGAATTCTAAAACCCTTTGCGGTTTCGATTCGTTCGCTGGCCAGGTCGGTGAAATTCTGCTGCATCCACTTGAGCAAGGTGTCTGCACCCAAGTCTTTTGAAACCACGAGGTAGGCCTCGCATTCCTCATCGAGCCTCGGCAGCCATTCGCTCAGAATCGCATGCAGCGCGTCTTTGCCGACTCGAATCGGTGGGTTAGACCAGATGCCCGAGAAGACAATGTCTTGGGGCACTTCGCTAGGCAAAACCGCACGGATGTTGCCGAGACCGAGTTTCTGGGCATTCATGCGGGTTAGCTCGAGCGAACGCTCATTCACGTCAATCGCCCAGACAGTGGCCTCTGGGCAACTCTTGGCTAGCGAGAGCGCTATCGGCCCCCAACCGCATCCGAGATCTAGCAGATTGCCCTGATTCGGTGCCTCTTGAGAATGCTCGAGCAAAATTGCTGTCCCGGTATCCATGTGATCGGGGCTAAAGGTTGAGCCGGCTGTGAACAACTCGACACGCTCACCGTTGATCGCGGTGACGATGGTCTTGGTTTTGAATTCGCCTGCTGGCTGTTCAGAGAAATAGTGTTCGCCCGACATGAAGCAAACACTATCCCAAACTAGGGTTGAAGCAATGGCTGAAAACACTGAACCAAATGCGACAGATCGAGGTGCCGAGGTAGTCGAGCGCATCTTGCGCAGGTCAGAACGAGCCACAGCGCTTGGTGTCGATGACAAACACGGTCATCAGAACTTTGACGGCGACCAACTCGAACTCGAAGAGCGCGCGGCGCTAAGACGCGTTGCAGGTCTGTCAACCGAGCGGCAAGACATCAACGATGTCGAATACCGCCAGCTTCGTCTCGAGAAGGTAATCGTGATTGGTCTCTGGGGTCAGCAGACTCTGCTCGAGGCAGAAAACTCGCTTCGCGAATTGGCGGCACTTGCCGAGACCGCCGGCGCTGAGGTGCTCGACGGACTTCTGCAGCGAAGAACCCATCCGGATATGGCGACTTATCTCGGCAAGGGTAAGGCGCAGGAATTGAAGCTTCTGGTTCAGCAGGTTGGTGCCGATACCGTCATTGCAGACACCGAGTTAGCGCCGAGCCAGAGACGTGAACTCGAGAACGTTGTCGATGCGAAAGTAATCGACCGCACCGCCGTGATTCTCGACATCTTCGCGCAGCACGCAAAGAGTCGCGAGGGCAAGGCACAGGTCGAACTCGCGCAGCTCGAGTATCTCTTGCCGAGACTAAGAGGCTGGGGTGAGTCGATGTCTCGTCAGGCTGGTGGACAAGCTGCTGGTGGTGTCGGAATGGGGTCTAGGGGACCCGGTGAGACCAAGATCGAGCTCGACCGCAGACGCATCAACACTCGAATGTCAAAGCTTCGCAAGCAGATTGTCGCCATGAAACCGGCGCGTGATACCAAGCGCGCCAGTCGCACCAAGAACGGGGTGCCGAGCGTGGCCATCGCCGGATACACCAATGCGGGTAAGTCTTCGCTGCTCAATCGCCTCACCCAGGCGGGGGTGCTGGTCGAGAACGCTCTGTTCGCGACTCTAGACCCCACGGTTCGCAAGACTCAGACTCCCGATGGCCGACCTTTCACTTTTGCAGACACCGTTGGCTTTGTGCGCAACCTTCCGCATCAACTGGTTGAGGCGTTTCGGTCAACCCTCGAAGAGATCTCGGCAAGCGACCTGGTGGTGCACATAGTCGATGCATCGCATCCGGATCCTGCAGGACAGATTGCTACCGTTCGCGATGTGATTGGTGAGGTGGGCGCACGCGACATCCCAGAGCTAATTGTTTTCAACAAAATTGATTTGGTTGACGATACTCAGCGCATGGCACTGCGCGGTCTCGAACCCGATTCGATTGCCGTATCGACTAGAACGGGTGAGGGAATTGAAGAACTCGAGTTGGCAATTGCCAGGCTGCTTCCTGAGCCGAATGTCTCGGTTTCGCTTTCGATTCCATACAACCGCGGCGACTTGGTTTCTAGAATGCATTTGAATTCGCGAATTACAAAATTGACCTACGAAGAAGATGGCACGCACGTGCAGGCGATGGTCACACCCGAGTTCGCTGCCGAACTAAAGCAATTTGCAAACTAAGAGTTTTTAGACTTTTCGCAGAACGGTTACAACTTTTCCAAGAATTTCACAGTCGTCTGCCGGAATCGGTTCGTAGTTTGAGTTTCTTGGCAGTAACCAGGTGTGGCCGTCGCGCTGTTTGAATATCTTGCAGGTGGCTTCGCCGTCAATCATCGCCGCAACCATGTCGCCGTTCTCTGCGGTTTTCTGTTGACGGCAAACGATTAGGTCACCTTCGACAATCGAGGCGTCAATCATTGAGTCACCCTTGATCTCAAGCATGAACAATTCACCCTGACCGGTTAGTGCGCGAGGTACTGGCACATACTCAGTTATGTTCTGCTCTGCCGTGATCGGAACACCGGCGGCAATCGAACCGACGAGCGGCACGTGAGCAGCATCGCCAAATTGAACGGGGTTGTAACTGTCAGCTCGTTCTAGACCCTCTGGCTCGATCAGCACCTGGATGCCGCGGGCCAGTCCGTCTTTGAGATCGATAAAGCCGGCCTTCTCGAGCTGGCTGAGTTGGTGGCTAACGCTCGAGACTGCCTTCAATTCGACCTTCTCGGCAATTTCACGCATGGATGGGGCATATCCGCGCTCTTCTTTGAAGCGGATGATGAAGTCAAGGATTCGGGCCTGAACGGCGCTCAGGTGCTCGGCGCGGCGGGTGTAATCAGACAATTTGTGCCCCTTTCGTGGCCTATCTCGGCTTCCTGGCGACTATCGGGTCGAGTGTCAGAGGGTGCCGATTTACTGCTCTTATCGAAACTTTATTCGAAAAGTGGTCAAAAACCAAACAAATTTTCGAATGTGTCGAGAAAATACTTGACAAGATGTCGGTTGTATATCGTATTCTTGTTCTAATTCGAACAGATGTTCGAAAAGAAAGGCAAAATCATGGTTCTTCTAGACCCTCGCCGTTTCGCCCAGCGAGTAGGCATGCTAGCCGTCGCCGGTTTCGCTATCTTTGGCTTCATCTTCGGTCAGGTGGCCAGCGCCACAGATGCGCAAGCAGAGCAGGTTTACTACTCAGTTTCTGCCGGAGACACCCTATGGAAGATCGCCTCAGAGCAAGCACCTAATCAAGACCCAAGAGATTTCATCACTCAACTCGTTGAGCTGAACAAACTGACTTCTGCCAGCGTCACTCCTGGTCAGCGGTTGCTACTGCCAAACAGTTAGTCCTCTGTTTGGTCTGCTCGCGCGGAGAGTCATCGATGCCGGTTGGGTAACCTTTACCTGTGTCCAACCTCGATGATTCTCCGATTCGCGACGAACCCATAGACGACACTCCCGTCATCGCAGTGCTCGATTATTCGAGCAAGCAAGCCGAATCTATTGCCGAGACTCTCGCTTCTGCCGGTGCCGATGTTTACGTAACTTCAAATTGGGCCATGTGCATAGCTGCAGACGGACTCATTGTTCCTGGTGCCGATTCGGGTATCGACATCTCTTCAGCCTTGCTTTCGGTTAGAGCGGCTGAAATGATCGATGCCAGACTCTTGGCGAACAAATCCGTGCTCGTAGTTGGAAATGCCTTCAACGCACTTTTCGAATCGCGCAATCAAGACGATCCGTCTGCCAATTACATGAACCAATGGCCCGGGCACTCAGACGAATTAGACAAGCACGAACTTGCCGACTGGATAAGCGTTGACGTGGCACAAGAAACGAAACTTCTCAGCGAGCTAGATCACGAAAAATTCTCATTCGATAACTCGCTGGCAGTTTTCGAATGGATGTTGGATGAACAGGGACCGCTGCACGCACCTCGGGTGAGTTGGACGAAAACCGAACCGCGCTATGTTGCTGCAGTTGAGAACGGGCCACTGGTTGCCACTCAGTTTCGCCCGGAACTCTCGAACGCCGCAGGGCTTCGACTGCTAAAGAATTGGTTGGCATCGCTATGACCTCGCGCATCCTGGGCCGCAACTCTCTAGAACTATTGCCGGCCGTCGATGTTTCAGATGGCAAAGCCGTTCGGCTCTCTCGCGCCGATTCGTCAAGCGAAACCGAGTACGGCTCACCAGTCGAAGCCGCCCAGTCCTGGATTGATGCCGGTGCCCAGTGGCTCCACCTTGTCGATATCGACGCTGCTTTTTCTAGAGGAGACAACCGAGAACTTATAGCCGAGGCCATCTCGCGTTTTAGCTCGCTGCGCATCGAACTTAGCGGAGGCATAAAAGACGCCGCCTCGCTAGAGAGCGCCCTGCAGCTAGGCGTTGAGCGGGTCGTGCTATCGACGGCAGCGCTCGAAGATTTCGATTTTGTTCGCTGGGCGATTCAAGAATTCAATGACTCAGTTGCCGTTGGTCTCGATGTCAGGGGCAGCCGATTGGCCGCCCGTGGTCAGTCGGGTGAGGGCGGTGAGCTTGAAGATGCCATCGTGCTGCTCGAAGCCGCCGGATGCTGTCGCTACGTGATCACCGACGTAACCAGAGACGGAACCCTAGAGGGGCCAAACATTGACCTGCTCAGGTTGGTGCTTTCGAAAACCAACGCGCCGGTGGTCGCATCCGGGGGAATTTCATCACTCGCCGACATTAGCGAGTTGAAAACTCTGGTGCACCAGGGCTTAGAGGGCGCAATACTCGGCAAAGCGCTTTATGCGAAGAACTTCACGCTCGAACAGGCTCTAGAGATTGCAGACGCAGATGACATTTGATCACGAGCACCTAAACCCAAACAAGTTTTCAGATTCCGCAGGAACTCCTTGGTCGGGGCGAGCCTTTGATGTTAACAACTACTCGGGTGATGATGGCTCGGCTCCAGCGCAACTCATTGCTGCTCTTCAGGCTTTTCGTGAGGGCGCAGCTGGCGCAGAAGTTGTGGTCGATGCAATTCGAGAGTCGCGTCTTCTAATTCCACTGCTCGCAGAACTCACCGACAGCGAGGTTGGGCCAAACGGTCAAAAGGTAGACAAGAGCGCGGATCTCAGCATCGTCACCGTGGCAACACCAGATGAGCAAAACGGCTTGCCGGTATTTAGCTCGGTAGCAGCGATGCACCGCTGGAATCCGAAGGCTCGACCTGTGCCAGCTGATGCTCGAAGGGTCGCGCTCGCGGCGGTTGTCGAAGAGAACACCAGAATAATTCTCGACCCGGAGAGCGAGACAGAGTTTGCAATTCGAAGACCTGCAATTGCTGCCATCGCACAAGACCTGAGCTGGGTTCACCCGGCGCGCAATCAGGCAGTGCACGATGCAATTGCAAAAGTCACCGATACCGTCGAAGAGTTTCTAAGTTTCGAGTTGATTGACGGTGATCGACTATCGCGCTTGCATTCTGCAGAACTGCAACTAGAACTGCGGCTCAAGCCGGGTCTGTCTGAAGAAGAATTGGCCGAGCTCATGCAGCGACTCGCGATTGGGCTAGGGGAGAGCGCCGAAATCGCCGAACACGTCGACAGCATGCGAGTGAAATTGGCCTGAGGCCAATTCGTGGCTAGTTGACTGGGCCGGTGTATTTTTCGCCTGGGCCTTGGCCCGGCGCATCCTTGATAACCGAAGCTTCTCTAAATGCCAGTTGAAGCGAACGAAGGCCGTCACGAAGCGGTCTGGCGTGGTGGTCACCCAGATCTGACGCCGCAGCAGTCAAGAGCCCAGCCAAGGCATTGATAAGTTTGCGAGCCTCATCCAGGTCGGCCTTGTGACCGTCTTCGCCCAATCCGCACTGAACTGCGGCGGCACTCATCAGGTGCACGGCGGTGGTGGTAATTACCTCGACGGCTGGCACCTCGGCAATGTCGCGAACCTGATCGGCTACGTCTCGAAACTCTTGAGAATCAAAGTCTGGCAAAGGGTTTACTCCTGATTAGTCGTTCTGCTAGGCTAACCCATGGCTCCGAGGTTCGCCTCGGTCAGAAGTGGATTCATTTCCCACCCAGTCCACCGACTTATAAGGTGTTCGGGTAAAGCTTTAGGAAACTTCGTTTCTGTACGCGTGCGGCTCCAGTCGCTTGCGTGGCCAAAGGTGTAAAAACCAAAGTCACGTCAAATAAGGAGCAAAGATCAGCGACCCACGTATCAATGAGCGCATCCGCGTGCCTGAGGTTCGCCTCGTAGGCGCAGCAGGTGAGCAGATTGGTGTAGTTCGCATCGAAGAAGCTATGCGTCTTGCCCAAGATGCAGATCTCGACCTAGTCGAGGTAGCCCCAGATGCAAAACCGCCAGTAGCGAAACTTATGGACTTCGGAAAATTCAAGTACGAAGCTGCACAGAAAGTTCGCGAGGCACGCAAGAACCAGGTCAACACCGTTCTAAAAACCGTTCGTTTCGGTTTGAAGATCGATGATCACGACTATGGAACAAAGCGAGCACAGATCGAGAAGTTCCTAAAAGCCGGTGACAAGGTAAAAGTGATCGTTGTTTTTCGCGGTCGCGAGCAGAGTCGTCCAGAGATGGGCGTAAAGCTGTTACAGAAACTTGCCGAAGAAGTAAACAGTTTCGGGCTCATCGAATCGACACCGTCGGTTGATGGCAGAAACATGGTTATGGTTATCGGTCCATTGAAGAACAAAGCAGAGGCTAAGGCCGAAGCGAAGAAGGCAGCATCTAAGGCAGAAGCCAAGGTTGCTCCAGCTGAGAACAAAGAGTCGGCAGAGGCCGACGAATAGAAGGAGAGAGCAATGCCAAAGCAGAAGACCCACTCGGGCGCTAAGAAGCGTTTCCGCTTCACCGGTAGCGGCAAGCTAATGAAGCAGCAGATCAACATGCGCCACAACCAGGAGCACATGTCGAACCGTCGCAAGCGTCGACTAAACGTCGACCAGGTGGTTTCACCAGCAGACTTCAAGACCATCAAGAAGCAACTCGGCAAGTAACCGACTTTTTAGAATTAGGAGCATCTACAAATGGCAAGAGTAAAAAATGCGGTTAACTCGCACAAGAAGCGTCGCACAGTTCTCGAGCGCGCCTCGGGTTACCGCGGTCAGCGTTCACGTCTTTACCGCATGGCAAAGCAGCAGATGCTGCACTCGTTGGTTTACGCATTCAACGACCGCCGTGCACGCAAGGGCGACTTCCGTCGCCTTTGGATTCAGCGCATCAATGCGGCTGCACGTTCAAACGGCATGACCTACAACCGTTTCATTCAGGGATTGGCTTTGGCTGGCGTTCAGGTTGACCGCCGCATCCTTGCCGACCTAGCAGTGAACGAGCCAAAGACTTTCGCAACTCTTGTTGCGTCAGCAAAGGCTGCACTTCCTGCCGACACCTCGGCACCGAAGGCTAAGTAGTAGCAATTGCTAATTGATCCCAAGTCGAACCAGGTTCGCGGGGTCGCCAAGCTTAACAAGAAAGACGCCCGGTCAGAGACCGGGCTCTTTCTGCTTGAGGGCCCTCAGGGCCTAAAAGAAGCGCTCGCCCGACCCAAGTTGATTGTCGACATTTACGTGACAGAAGAAGCGCTAAACCGTCACGCAGAACTAATCGAGCAAGCCGAAGCGGCACACGTTGATGTGCAAATTGTTTCGGAGTCGGTGCTCAAGGTTATGTGTGACACCAACACGCCACAGGGAGTGCTTGCCGTTTGCCAGCAACTTGATGTGACTCTCGATGACTTGATGGCAAGCAAACCAAAACTCGTAGCGTTGCTAGCAAACATCCGTGACCCCGGCAACGCCGGAACGGTTCTTCGCGCCGCAGATGCGGCCGGTGCCGACGGTGTGATTTTTAGCTCTAACAGCGTCGACGCTTACAACCCAAAGGTGGTTAGGTCTACCACCGGTTCGATTTTTCACCTACCTCTGGTCATCGGCGCAGACATCGCCGAGGCCATCGCAAAACTAAAAGCCGCTGGCATTCAAGTGCTAGCTGCCAATGTTGGCGGCATCGAGTTGCCACTGCTTGAAAAACAGCAGCTGGCCAAGCCGACGGCATGGGTTTTGGGCAACGAGGCCTGGGGCTTTGAACCCGAAACACTCGAGTTGGTCGATCAAGAAGTTGCCGTTCCAATTTATGGTGCCGCCGAGAGCCTCAACCTGGCGACCGCGGCCAGTATTTGTCTCTATGCCTCCGCCTTCGCGCAGAACGTCGGCGATTAGACTAGAGCTCTTATGTCAGGCTCAAATCCAATCAGCGAATCGACTGTGGCCCAAGCAGTAGCTGCGGCACTTGCGGCCATATCCGGGGCAACCGACCTGGCGTCGCTTCGAAGCGCAAAACAGGCCACGGTCGGCGAGCAGTCAGAGATTTCCAAGCTGAATGCCCAACTGAAGGCCCTCGAGCCAGAGCACAAAGCCGCCGCCGGCGCCCTAATCGGTAAGGCACGAGCCGAGATCAATGCCGCATTCTCTTCGAAAGAAGAGCAGTTCGCCGCAGCCGAAGAGCTTGCCAAGTTGTCTGCCGAAAACGTCGACATGACAGCCGTCGCCATGCGTGTTCCGTTCGGTGCTCGGCATCCATTGTCTTTGCTTCAAGATCAAATCTCAGATGTGTTTGTCGGAATGGGATGGGAAATCGCTGAGGGGCCAGAACTCGAGCACGAGTGGTTCAATTTCGACGCGCTGAACTTCGACGCCGACCACCCGGCTCGCGCTATGCAAGACACCTTTTTCGTCGAACCGGTGGAGTCCCACCTGGTGCTTCGCACCCACACCTCACCGGTTCAGGTGCGCTCACTTCTCGAGCGCGAACTGCCGGTTTACGTTCTTTGCCCGGGTCGAGTGTTCAGAACCGATGAGCTCGACGCAACTCACACACCGGTTTTTCACCAGGTAGAGGGCCTCGCGATTGACAAGGGTCTAACCATGGCCGATCTTCGCGGAACTCTCGAGCACTTCGCTCGAATCATGTTCGGAGCGGAAGCGCAGATTCGTCTTCGTCCTTCTTTCTTTCCATTCACCGAGCCTTCAGCTGAACTAGACGTTTGGCATCCCGGCGCAAAGGGTGGTGCTCGTTGGGTCGAGTGGGGTGGCTGCGGAATGGTAAACCCAAACGTTTTGCTCGCAGCCGGAATCGACCCAGAGATTTATCAGGGTTTTGCATTCGGAATGGGAATTGAACGCACACTGATGTTCAGAAATGACGTTAGAGATATGCACGACATGGTCGAGGCAGACATTCGCTTCTCACAGCAGTTCGGGGTGAATCTCTAATGCGCGTGCCATTGTCTTGGTTAGCGGAATACGTCGACCTTCCGGCCGACGCAACACCTGATTCTGTTATGGCCGAGTTGGTCAAAGTCGGTCTCGAAGAAGAGGGCAGTCACGCATTCGAGGTAACTGGTCCGGTAGTCGTCGGCCAAGTTCTCGAATTCACCGCCGAAGAGCAGTCAAACGGCAAGACCATTCGCTGGTGTCAGGTTCGAGTTGCGCCAGAGGGCAGCAAGGCGGCCGATGGCGGTGCAGACGTTCGTGGCATCGTTTGCGGTGCAAACAACTTTGAGGTCGGCGACAAGGTTGTTGTTTGCCTGCCCGGCGCAACCCTGCCAGGTGACTTTCACATCGCCGCGCGATCAACCTACGGCCACGTCAGCGACGGCATGCTGGCTTCGGCGCGCGAACTAAATTTCAGTGACGACCACGCCGGCATAATGCGTCTGAACACTATGGGCCTCGACCCAAAGATTGGCTCGGATGCCCTAGAGCTCCTGCACCTCACCGATTCTGCTGCCGAAGTCAATGTCACTCCGGATCGCGGCTACTGCTTCTCAGTTCGAGGAATTGCTCGCGAATACGCGCACGCCACCGGCGCAGATTTCCGCGACCCAAAGGGCAATGCGGTTCTAAACCACGGCGAAGGTTTTGCCCTGAGTTTCACAGATCCGAATCCGGTTCGAAACCAACACGGAATGCAAAGAATGGTGTTGCGTTCGGTGATGGGCATCGATGCGACCAAGCCAACGCCACCATGGATGATTGCTCGCCTCAAACTTTCTGGCATGCGTTCTATCTCGCTCGCAGTAGACATCACCAACTATGTGATGTTAGAACTCGGGCAACCGATTCACGCTTATGACCTAGACAAGCTTCGCGGTGGAATAACTGTGCGAAGAGCGGCTAACGCAGAAACTCTGAAGACTCTAGACGGTCAGGTGCGCAAACTGCATCCAGAAGATTTGCTTATCTGTGACGAGTCAGGCCCAATTGGTCTTGCTGGAGTCATGGGTGGTGAAAGCACCGAGGTTGATGCCAACACAAAAAACGTTCTAATCGAAGCGGCAACTTTCGATCCGATCTCGATTGCAAGAACTGCTAGACGGCACAAGCTTTCTTCAGAGGCTTCGAAGCGATTTGAACGTGGCGTTGATCCGATGATTGCTGACAATGCCGCTGCGCGAGCAGTGCAACTGTTAGAAGTGCACGCACTTGGCGAAGGCAACATGCTCGGGGCCGACTACAACCAGCTAGAACCCATCCTGCCAATTTTCTTGCCGACGAGTTTTGCCGAATCTGTTGTTGGCATCAATTTTGAAATCGAAGAACAGATTCGAATCTTGTCTGAAATCGGTTGCGTTGTTGCATCTGTCGATGGTGGCCTAGAAGTTTTGCCACCGAGCTGGAGACCCGACCTGCGACACAAGACAGATCTCGTCGAAGAGGTGGCGCGCATTGGTGGATACCACCGAATTCCGTCAAGGCTGCCTGTAGCACCTCCTGGTCGCGGGCTCACGCGAAGCCAGCAACTTAGAAGGCAGGCAATTTCGGCTCTGGTTGGTGCCGGTTACACCGAAGTGTTGACCTATCCGTTTATGTCGTCGGCACAAAATCAGTGGTTCGCCGGTGAGACAGCGCAGAAGACCGTGAAGCTGGCCAACGCCATGCAAGAAGAGGCAAGCGAGCTTCGAACCTCGATGCTGCCCGGCCTAATCGATTCTGCCAAGCGCAACATTTCTCGTGGACTGGTGGACCTAGCCATTTTCGAAGAGGGCTCAGTCTTCTTGCCAACCTCGACTGTGGCGGCTAGTTCGCTAGTTCCAGTTGGAAATAAGCGGCCTGAGCCTGAAGAGCTCTCGCTTTTGAATTCGCAGATTCCAGTTCAGCCGAAGCACCTTGCGGTTCTGCTAACCGGCGCGCGGGTTCCTAGCCAGGTTGGACAGAAAGAAATCGCTGCCAGCTACCAAGATGCGTTGAACGCAGTTTTGACTATTGCTCGGGCGGCTTCGCTTGAACTTGAGATTCGTCAAACCGTGCGAAAGGGCTTTCACCCTGGACGGTGCGCGGAATTTTTCACTGCCGATTCAGTGTTAGTTGCAGTCGCTGGCGAACTTGATCCGGCGCTAGCGACTCATAACGACTTGCCGCGCAGAGTTTCTGTCGCCGAGGTAAATTTGAGCGCAATCTATGCCGCTGCTCCGAGTTCAATCGGTGCCAGTGAAATCAAAGTTATGCCCGCGGCTACTCAAGATCTTTCGCTCGTGGTTGATCTAGAAGTCTCAGCTGCCGAATTGAAGCAGGCCATAATCGAAGGCGCTGGAGCGCTTCTCGAAAGTATTGTGCTGACCGATGACTACCGCGGTGAGAACGTCGATGCCAACAAAAAGTCATTGACCTTCGCTTTACGTTTTCGTGCGGCCGATCGCACTCTAACGCAAGCAGAGGCTAGCGAAGCTCGCGATGCCGGGGTTGCCATGGCTGCCGATAAATTTGCGGCAGTGCTGAGGGCATAGTTTGACTTATACGGTGGCGGTCGCGGGAGCCAGCGGCAATGCTGGCGCAGAGCTGCTGCGCCTAATTGCAAAGCATCCAGAGCTAGAACTCAAGACGGTGACTGCAAGCAGCTCTGTCGGAAAAACCGTCGGTGAGGTTCACAGCCACCTTGACGACTATGCAGAACGAGTATTCGTTGCAACCGAATCTGAGCTTCTCGCCGGGCACGACATAGTTTTTCTCGCTCTTCCTCACGCACTGTCGGCGGCGCTTGCAAAAGAGTTGCCCGCGGATGTTCTAGTGATCGACTGCGCAGCCGATTTTCGATTAGAGAGCGAAGCCGACTGGCTGAAGTTCTATAAGACTCCCTTTGCCGGCACCTGGGCCTATGGAATGCCAGAGTTGTTGATCGAGGGCGGTGCTGCCAAGCAGCGCAAAAACCTGGTCGCAGCCAAGCGAATTGCCGTTCCCGGCTGCAATGTAACTGCCATCACGCTTGGTCTTGCACCGGCCCTGAGTGCCGGACTGATTCAAACTGACGACATCGTGAGCGTCTTGACAGTCGGAACTTCGGGGGCTGGCAGAGGTGCAACCGAGAAACTGTTTGAACTCGAACCAACCGGATCTGCTGAGGCCTATCAGGTTGGCGGCATTCACCGGCACACGCCAGAAATCGAACAAAACCTTTCTAAGTCGGCTAACCAGCGGGTCCAGATTTCGTTCACCCCCGTCTTGTCTTCATTCGAAAGAGGAATTCTTGCCGTCAACACGGCAAGGTTATTGCCGGGTGCCACAATTGCCGCCATCGAGGCTGCTTTCGAAAAAGCTTACGGCGATGAATTTTTCATCGAGGTGCTCGCTCTCGGAAAATTTCCAACCACCGTCGACACAATTGCAAACAACAAAGCTGTCATCGGTTTGGCAATCGATGAACACACAAACCGTCTCGTGACAATTTGTGCAATCGACAACCTGGTCAAAGGGACGGCCGGAGCAGCAATTCAGTCGATGAACATTGCACTCTCGCTTGACGAGAAAACTGGCCTAGAGTCGCTTTCGAAGAACGACCTGATCAAATGATTGCCGTAAAGAAATGACTGTCACATCGGCCAAGGGTTTCGTTGCCGCGGGAGTGCGCGCCGGAATCAAAAAGTCGGGAAATCTAGATCTAGCGCTCGTGCAAAATATTGGCCCGTTGAATTCTGCCGCTGCGGTTTTTACCTCAAACCGTTGCCAGGCGAATCCAATCATTTGGAGCAAACAGGTTATTCTTGACGGCCAGGTTTCTGCAATTGTGCTGAACTCGGGCGGCGCAAATTGCTACACCGGCCCGCAGGGTTTTCAAGTGACCCACGCAACCGCCGAGGCGGTGGCCGAAAGACTAGGTATTTCTTCTGGTGACGTTCTGGTTTGTTCCACCGGTTTGATCGGCGAGCAGCTTGACCTGGCCAAATTGCAGACCGGAGTTGCTCTCGCAGCCGAGGATCTATCTGCAAGCAACGGGCAGTTGGCGGCCGAGGCAATCATGACAACTGACTCGGTTTCGAAGACCACTGTGTTTAGCAGTCCCGGCGGCTGGACCGTTGGCGGAATGGCCAAGGGTGCCGGCATGCTCGCGCCTGGCTTGGCAACCATGCTGGTCGTAATCACCACCGATGCCATCGCCACCAGCGAAGAGTTGGATCAGGCCCTGCGAGCCGCAACTCGCGTCACATTTGACCGTCTCGACAGCGATGGTTGCATGTCTACAAACGACCAGGTGACCCTGATGGCCTCGGGCGCTTCGGGCATCAAGCCAGAGTTCGATGAACTGGCAGCCGCCATCCGTGAGGTTAGCCAGTCGCTCGCAATGAAACTTCTCAGCGACGCCGAGGGTTCAAGTCACGACATCGCTATTCGCGTTTCGAAGGCGGCCAGCGAAGAAGATGCGGTCTCTGTCGGTCGCTCGGTTGCGAGAAACAACTTGTTCAAAGCAGCCATCTATGGAAACGATCCAAACTGGGGTCGCATACTGGCTGCCGTCGGTGTGACCGATGCTGCTTTTGACCCCTACGACATCGATGTCTCAATTAACGGCGTTTCAGTTTCACGCAAGGGAATGCCAGATCAGTCTCGCGACCTCGTCGATCTAACGCCGAGAGCGGTTCAGATCGAAATAGTTTTGAATGCCGGCAGCCATGAGGCTACGGTTTACACAAACGACTTAACTCACGAATACGTAACCGAGAACAGCGACTACTCAAGCTAATGACTACAAACCAAAACGACGACCTGCTAGCCAAGATCAAGGCCGAGACCCTGATCGAGTCTTTGCCCTGGCTGCAGCGCTTTCACCAGAAAGTTGTCGTCGTAAAATTTGGCGGCAACGCGATGGTCGATGAGAATCTTCAACGCGCGTTCGCACAAGACATGGCCTATTTGCGCTGGGTCGGAATCCGCCCGGTTGTCGTCCACGGGGGAGGGCCGCAGATTTCTGCCAAGCTCGCCGAACTAAACATCGAGTCAGAATTCCGTGGCGGTTTTCGGGTCACGACCGAGCAATCAATCGGCGTGGTGCGCGATGTGCTCAGAAATGAAATCAGCGAACCGCTCGCGCAGATGATTCAACTTGCCGGTGCTGAAACTCAGGTTCTTTCGGGCGAAGACGCCAATCTGTTTCGCGCAGAGGTGACAACTCTTGACTCTCCGGATGGTCCGGTCGACATCGGGCTCGTGGGTGAAGTGGTTCAGGTGAATCCGCGAATCGTTTTTGAGGCACTTGAAGCCGGTCGCATCCCGGTAATCAGCACGGTTGCACCAGATGCCTCGGGTCAACTCTTGAACGTCAACGCCGATCTGGCCGCGGCCTCCCTTGCGATTGCACTCGGAGCCGAAAAACTCATGGTGCTCACCGATGTGCCCGGGCTCTACAGCAACTGGCCGAACCTAGACTCGCTGGTGTCTGAGATCACTGCGACTGAGCTCGAGAAGCTGCTGCCGACACTCGAATCGGGCATGATTCCCAAGATGCAGGCCTGCCTAAGCGCGGTAACTGGGGGAGTTCCTCAGGCGCACGTCATCGACGGCCGCACCCCGCACAGCATTCTTTTGGAAATTTTCACCGTATCGGGCTTTGGCACCATGGTGCTACCCTCATAACTTCTCGCAGCCTCGCAAGCAACAAGAAAGAGACAAATGGTTCGCCACTTCTTGAAAGACGATGACATCACTTCGGCCGAGCAGGCCGAAATAATTCGTCGCGCAATTGAACTAAAGAAGTCGCCATACAGCGCCATACCTTTTGAAGGACCAAAAACGGTCGCCCTGATATTCGACAAGACCTCAACTCGAACCCGCGTCTCTTTCGCAGTCGGTGTCGCTGATCTCGGTGGCGTGCCGCTGATCATCGACAGCCAATCGAGCCAAATGGGTGGCAAAGAGAGCGTGGCCGACACAGCAAGGGTGCTCGATCGACAGGTTGCCGCAATCGTCTGGCGAACCTACGCGCACAGCGGGCTAGAAGAAATGGCAGCTAACTCGAGCGTGCCGGTCATCAATTCGCTCAGTGACGATTACCACCCTTGCCAACTGTTGGCAGATCTGCTCACGATCCAAGAACACAAGGGGCGCTTGGCTGGGCTCAAAGTTGCCTATGTTGGCGATGCCGCCAACAACATGGCGAATTCATACCTGATTGCCTGCGCAATGGCCGGCATTCACGTTTCGATGGCAAGCCCAAGCAAATACTCGCCAAACCAAGAAGTCGTTGAGCGCGCAATGTCAATTGCGGAGGCAACCGGCGGTTCTGTTTCTCTGCATCAAGACCCGAGCGCTGCAGCCGCCCACGCCGATGTGGTTGTCACCGACACCTGGATCTCTATGGGGCAAGAGGCCGAGAAGGCCAAGCGCATCCAAGAGTTTGCGGGCTTCACCGTCGATGCAGACCTAATGGCGAAAGCAAAACCCGACGCAATTTTTCTGCACTGCCTTCCGGCCTACCGGGGCTACGAGGTTTCTGCCGAAGTGCTCGATGGTCCGCAGTCGGTTATCTGGGATGAAGCCGAGAATCGCCTTCACGCTCAAAAGGCGCTGATGGCTTGGCTTGCCGAGCAGCGCTAAGTCTGTTCAACAAGCTCGGCGAATAGACTTGCCCAATGAACGATGCAAATTCTCTATGGGGCAGCCGATTCGAGGGCGGGCCATCCGCTTCTTTGGCGGCGCTGAGTCGTTCGGTTCACTTCGACTGGAGACTTGCCAAGTACGACATCGCCGGAACCCGCGCTCACATCAAAGCGCTGATGTCAGCCGGTTATCTTTCTAGCCTCGAGCACGAGAAACTCGACAGAAGCCTGGTCGAATTAGCCAGTCGCGTCGAAGCGGGTAGTTTTGCAGCCAAGCCGGCAGACGAAGACGTTCACTCGGCTCTCGAGCGAGGGCTTATTGAAATTGCCGGCCCAGAGTTAGGCGGCAAGGTCAGGGCGGGTCGCTCTAGAAACGACCAAATTGCCACCTTGATTCGCATCTACCTGATAGACCAGTCTGAGGTCTTGCACCGCCTGGTCATCGACCTAATCGAAGTAATTCTCTCGAGATCAGAGGAGCACCTCGGCGTTGCCATGCCTGGGCGCACACATTTTCAGCACGCCCAGCCGGTTCTGCTTTCGCACCATCTTCTCGCTCACGCCTGGCCGCTAGTTCGCGATCTAGAGCGAATGCAAGACTTCAAGAAACGCGCATCGCTCTCTCCTTACGGAGCCGGCGCGCTCGCGGGAAACACTCTCGGCCTAGATCCAAACCTGGTTGCCGCCGAGCTCGGTCTAGTCGGTCCAACGCAGAACTCAATAGATGCAACCGCTAGTCGCGATGTTGTTGCAGAGTTCCTCTTCATCACAACTCTGATTTCAATAAACCTCTCGCGCTTCAGCGAAGAGATAATCATCTGGGCAAGCGCCGAGTTTGACTACATCAAACTGCACGATTCTTTCTCGACCGGTTCGTCGATTATGCCGCAGAAGAAAAACCCAGACATCGCAGAGTTAGCTCGCGGAAAATCGGGTCGACTCATCGGAAACCTCACCGGATTGCTTGCCACACTCAAAGGCCTTCCACTGGCTTACAACCGCGACCTTCAAGAAGACAAAGAGCCGGTATTCGATTCAATTGATCAGCTCATGCTTTTGCTACCGGCCTTCACGGGAATGATTGCGACCCTCGAATTCAACAGAAACCGCCTAGAGATGCTTGCGCCACTCGGCTTCTCGCTTGCGACCGATGTCGCAGAGTGGTTAGTAAAGAAGAAGGTTCCTTTCCGCGATGCTCACGAGATAACCGGCAAGTTGGTTGCTTGGTGCGAACAGCACAAGCTCGAACTTCACGAGGTTGCCGATTCAGACATGGCGGCAATCTCACCGATGCTAACACCGGATGTTCGCGATGTTCTAAGCGTTGGCGGCTCCATCAAGGCTCGCACGGGTGCCGGCGCGACTGCACTTCCTCGCGTGCTCGAGCAGATCACCGCACTGCGCAAGATTGCACCGAAGAGAAACGCATAGAGAAGGTTCACGTGAGTTCAGTTCTAGACCAACAGTCAAACGATTCATCCTTCACGGATGTGCTCGAAGAGCTAAAGTGGCGCGGCCTTGTTGCCATCTCAACTGACGAGCAAGAGCTGCGCACGGCGCTAACCAGCGGATCAATCACTTACTACTGCGGTTTCGATCCGACCGCTGCCAGCTTGCACCTTGGTAACTTGGTGCAGCTGCTAACCATGCGTCGACTTCAACTGGCCGGGCACAAGCCGCTGGTTTTGATAGGTGGTTCAACCGGTTTGGTTGGTGACCCGAGGCCGACCGCCGAACGAACTCTGAATACTCGCGAGACAGTTGCAGAGTGGGTAGAAAAACTTGGCAAACAGTCGGCTCGCTTTCTATCATTCGAAAACAACAACGCCGCCCGAATGGTGAACAATCTCGATTGGACCGCACCGATTTCGGCAATCGACTTCTTGCGTGAGATTGGCAAGCACTTCCGTGTTGGAAAAATGCTTAGCAAGGATGCCGTCAGCGCTCGACTCAACAGCGATCACGGAATCAGTTACACCGAGTTCAGTTACCAAATTTTGCAGGGTCTAGATTTTCTCGAACTCTTCCGTCGATACGACTGCGTTTTACAAACCGGTGGCAGCGACCAGTGGGGCAACCTAACCAGCGGAACCGATTTGATTCACAAGGTCGAGGGCAAGAGTGCTCACATTCTCGCAACCCCGCTGATCACAAACTCAGACGGCAAGAAGTTTGGAAAGTCAGAGGGCAATGCGGTTTGGCTCGATGCAGAGTTCACGTCACCGTATGCGTTCTACCAATTTTGGTTGAACGTCGAAGACGCGGATGTTGTC
This sequence comes from uncultured Micrococcales bacterium, assembly GCA_903831585.1. Classification (GTDB taxonomy): domain Bacteria; phylum Actinomycetota; class Actinomycetes; order Actinomycetales; family Microbacteriaceae; genus Rhodoluna. The sequence continues at coordinate 22,013 of CAIKYE010000175.1, forward strand.
GATCGACTAAAGGTGTTTACGTTTCTTACACGAGCTGAAATCGAAGAACTCGCCGAGCAAACAGCAACCGCACCGCACCTTCGAGCCGCGCAAAAACGCTTGGCTTTCGAAGTCACCGCAATCGTGCACTCAACCGAAGACGCACAAGCTGCGATCGATGCGGCGGCGGCTCTGTTTGGTCAGGGGGAGTTGTCGTCACTAGATGCTTCGACCCTGCGTTCTGCGCTTAGCGAGCTGCCGAATGTTCAGGCCGAGCCAGGTGCGCCAATAGCTTCGCTCTTGGTTGAAACCGGCTTGGTAGCGAGCCTCTCGGCCGGCCGCCGCGCAATCGCCGAGGGTGGCGTCTACCTGAATAACGTCAAGGTAGATGACGAAGGTGCCACACTCGAGGCCTTCATCCGTGATGAGTTTGCTGTCTTGCGTCGAGGAAAGAAGACCCTGGCGGGCATTTTCAAGAAACAAGGGTCAAATCCTTATAAATATTGACGTTTATGCCCATTTCGATTTGACATCAATGTTACAAATGCGTAATGTTGAGACCTGTTGACCATAGTTTGGCAATTCCTGCTTAGGAAGCCGGCTCAAGTGCAACAAACCAACAGACCAGCGAAAGCTAGCCATCGGCCCCAAAGGCCAGTGTTTTAGTCGAAGTTAGCCTGTTACAAACTTAGAAATTTAGCCAAGTGTCAGTCTTTGACTTACCTGGTTATTCTGCTAAGTTAGTGAAGTTGCTCTGCGGATTTTCTAGCGAAAATCTGTCGCAGCATCCGATCTTTGAGAACTCAACAGTGTGCACAAAAATCTATGTCGATGCCAAGAACCTGTTGGTTAGTTGCTTGCAGCTAGCCAAGAGAAGTAATTGGATTAGACAGATTGTCAGCAATGACATCTATTTAGTCAGATCAAACTGATGCGCCAAATTTCCGGCGTTTCGAAAAATTTCTTGCCAGCTTGCTGGTGAGAGAAAAATTTTTACGGAGAGTTTGATCCTGGCTCAGGACGAACGCTGGCGGCGTGCTTAACACATGCAAGTCGAACGATGAAGCTGGAGCTTGCTCCGGTGGATTAGTGGCGAACGGGTGAGTAACACGTGAGCAATCTGCCCTTGACTCTGGGATAACTGCGGGAAACTGTAGCTAATACCGGATA
>CAIKYE010000176.1 GCA_903831585.1 uncultured Micrococcales bacterium
TACACCGTAACCGTACGTATCTCAGGTGGAATCACTTTCACCGAGAAGGTAACCGTAGGCTAATTTATTAGCTAAACCGGAGACCCCCAGAGCCTAGCTCTGGGGGTTTTCGCTTTGCCCGCGCAACCCAATAACCTAGACCCATGGCCGCAAAATTTGAATACCAACAACACCCGCACGCAACCACCCGAAAAGAAGCCGGCCCAGTGATCGCAGGGAAACATGGTCAGACTCTCGGCCTCAACAACCGAATTGGTCTGCGCATCACCAAGAGCGTAGGCACCATGTGGGCGGCATACGTGTTTGCGGCACTGAGCCTAGTTTCACTTCCGGCGGCGATTGCCAGCGGCAACGAACTCGTGATTGTTGCCTGGATCGCCCAAACCTTCTTGCAACTAGTTCTCTTGCCGGTGATCATCGTGGGTCAAAACATTCAGGCAGCGGCAGCCGATGCCAGGGCTATTGCCACCTATGAAGATGCCACCGCAATTCTCGAAGAGGCCAAACAGATTCAACATCACCTAGAGGCCCAAGACCAGACACTGCAGCGCATCGAAAAGGGTCTCAAGAAGTAAATGCGTTTAGTTATTGCCGACTGCACGGTCGACTACACCGGCAGGCTCTCTGCTCACCTGCCAAGAGCTAGCCGGCTGCTGATGCTCAAGGGTGACGGAAGTGTTCTTGTGCACGCCGACAGCGGCTCATACAAGCCCCTCAACTGGATGAATCCACCATGCACGCTCACCGTTGAGCCAGCGTCGGGCGATGCCCTCGACGCTGGAGCTATCGAAGTCTGGAAAGTGGCGCAGGCTAAGACCGAAGACCAGTTGCGCATCACGATCTATTCGGTGCTTGCCGATGTTTCGCACGACCTGGGTGTTGACCCGGGGCTGATCAAAGATGGTGTCGAGTCGCACCTGCAAGAGCTCTTGGCAGATCAGGTGCACCGCGTGCACGAGGGTGCCACGTTGGTTCGCCGTGAATATTTCACGGCGATTGGTCCGGTCGATTTGCTTTTGGTTCACCCTGATGGTGGTCACATCGCGGTTGAACTAAAACGTAGGGGCGACATCGACGGGGTTGAGCAACTCACTCGTTACCTTGAGCTGTTGAATCGTGACACCGTGCTCGCACCGGTGCGCGGAGTCTTTGCGGCGCAAGAAATAAAGCCGCAGGCACGCACGCTAGCCGAAGATCGAGGCATCGTGTGTCTGGTTCTCGACTATGACGATATGCGTGGCATTGATCCGGTGAACCCGCAGCTGTTTTAGTTGGTTTGGTCTAACTCTGATTGTTGATTGGCAACTCGGCAACCAGGCAGGTTTTGCCTTTGTGACGCTCATTGGTTAGTTGCCACTTCAAACTCAGGTCGTCAATCATCGAAAGACCCATGCCGTTTGGTTGTTCGCGAAGAACTGTGTGACCGTCGTTGCAAACCTCTAGCTGAATTACATCGTCTTGATCGCGGCTCAGAGTAATTTCTGCGTTCTTTGCGTTGCCATGGCGCACCGCGTTGCTGATTGCCTCTTTGCAAATCTCGTTGATGCAGTTGCGAATGTCTCGGTTACTCTCAATGGCACGAGTTGCCCGAGCGCTCGCCTCGACTTTGATTTCGCAAACGCCCGACCAGGCGCGCACCAGCTCGTTGATGCCAGCATTCAGGTCTATGTCGCGCGAAGCCGGTTTGGTCAGCGCTAGTTTTGCCCGCTGAAGGTCTTGCTTCACCATCTCGATTTCGTAGGGTTCGAGTTTCTCGGTTCGCTGTAATCGGGTGACCGCGGCACTCAGTGCGCTCTGCACATCGCCGTGAATCACATAAGACCAGGCGCGTCTCTCCAGCCAGAGCTTTTGCTCAAAGAGGGCAACCTCTTTGGCCAATTTCTCGTTGAATAGTTCGAGCTCGGCCTCATACTTGGCCCTGAGTTCGTCTGTGCCTCGGGCATAAGCAGACAAAAGGAATGAGCCAATAGAGGTGCCCAACATCCAACAGAGGTTTACGACAACCGCTTCGGTGAGCCCGAAAATGCTGAGCGTAATTAAGAAGCCAGGGAGCACTGCAAGAGATGCGAACACCGCAAGCAGTGTCAGGGTAATCGCAGTCTTGAACTCCCGTTTCTTGGGCACGAGCAGTCTGATCAAGAACATAACCGCCGCGACGCCTATTGCGCTAAGCAAGCCTCGAAACAGCGAGCGGTGATCGAGCACCAAGTAGGCGACCAGCGGAAAACTAAACATCATGATGAGAAATGCTGGCAGTATCTGGATTGTATTGCGCAAATTGATGCGGTTAGGCAAAGCAGACACTGCCCTTGGAGGTTGAACTGTTCTTTGGTTTGGCGAACTGAGTTTTTCGGCGGATTCTTGCAGTGACCGGCTGATTGGTCGCAGTTGATCTGCAATCACGTGGCGCAATTCGTCGATCAGTTCTAGTCGGCTGCTGCTTTTCACCTGACCCTGCAAGAGATTCTCGATGCTGTCAAGTGGTGGTGAGAGTGTGGCTATGGTCTTGGCACGCGTGCTCTCGTTGACATCGTGAACCGTTTGCTTAGCACCCTCGCGATAGCCAATCAACTCGTTCTCGACTTGGTTTAACTTCGAAATTTTTTCGTTGCGTTCGATGACTGCCCCGCGAACATTGTTCAGCAAAAAGAACATCAACGGAAAACTAAAGGCTCCGCCGAGAGCACGAATACCCCAAAGGGTCTCGGTGTCTATGCCCATGAGAATTGCTAGCGCACCGGTAGTCAGGTTTGCCGTCGCGCCAATAAATGCACCTAGGGTCAGGTTCGCGATTACCGACGGTTTGCGAATTAGCCGCTTCTTTAGGCCTAGCTCGAGCGCCATCCAGATTATTAGAAGTGACTCGGCAGTGGTAACTAGCCAGATGACAACCCAGAGGGGACTGTAGTTTCCTGTGCGACTCGGGTCTGAGACGAGAGCGAAGACTAAGCGAATTGCAATAATCCAGGTGATTGTCCAAACCGACCAGCTTGAGAGCGTACCTATTCGGATCTGCATTTTGGCGTTCACCAAGCCAGATTAGGGCTCGCTGGGTGGCGACTCTGGCACTTCTTCGCAAAAGCGAACACCAATAGGGCTAGGGCTGCCAAGGGGTCAAAGGCTAGAATTGGGGGTTATGAAGGTCTTTTTGACGGGCGCAGACGGTTTTATCGGTTCTCACCTAGCCGAGCACCTGGTTCGCAGTGGACACGAGGTTCAAGCCCTCGCCATCTATAACTCGCAGGGTTCATGGGGTTGGCTCGACACCCTGCCGGCAGACATCAAAAAAGAGCTCAACGTGGTTCTCGGTGACATTCGTGACCCGTATCACATGAACCAGCTGGTAGCCGGGCAAGACGCCGTGATGCACCTGGCGGCCCTGATCGCCATTCCTTTCAGCTACGTAGCGCCAGACATGTATGTTCAGACCAACGTCCAGGGCACCCTGAACCTGTTGAACGCGGCCAGAACCCACGGGGTTGACCGCTTCATTCACACCTCGACCTCTGAGGTCTATGGCACCGCCCAGTATGTGCCAATGGACGAGGGTCACATGCTTCAGGGTCAATCGCCATACTCGGCTTCGAAAATCGGTGCAGACCAGATGGTTCGCTCGTTCTATTCGTCGTTTGAGCTGCCAACCCTAACCATTCGCCCTTTCAACACCTACGGCCCACGTCAGTCGGCCCGTGCGGTAATTCCGACCATCATTTCGCAGTTGGCCGCCGGTAAGAAGTCGATCAACCTGGGCGCTTTGACCCCGACCCGCGACTTTACCTATGTCACAGACACCGCTCGAGGCTTTGAGAAGGCACTTCACACGACCACCGGATTCGGCGAGGTAACCAACCTCGGTGTCGGCTTCGAGGTGACCATCGGCCAGACCTTCGACATCATCAACGAGATCATGGGTGCCGGGGCAGTGGCCACCGAGGACCCGAACCGCATTCGCCCAAAGAACTCTGAGGTCGAGCGACTATTCAGCGACAACACCAAGGCAAAGACTGTTCTCGACTGGCAGCCAGAGATCGTAGGCATCGAAGGCTTCAGGGTTGGGCTCGAGAAGACCATCGAATGGTTCTCGAAGCCAGAGAACCTCGCGCATTACCGACCAGACGAATACACCGTCTAAGCGGGGTTCGATGTCTTCTTCACTCGCTTCTGTATTCGTAGA
>CAIKYE010000177.1 GCA_903831585.1 uncultured Micrococcales bacterium
ATCGCCGCCCGCAACATCTTCATTCTGGTTACCCCGAGCAGTCAGTATGCTCTTTTTGGCTCATTCATCAACACCGGCACCAGCGCGTCAAGCTTCGCAATTGAGCTTGCCGGCCAGACCTACAGCCTGAATCTTCAGCCTGGCGAGAAACTCGACTTCGGCTTCAACGGAAAGAACGCCCTGCCACTATCGGCCATGACCGACGCGGCCGGCTCGTTAGCAGATGTGAAGTTCAGCAACGGAGCAACCACAGTTGAAGAGACCATTCCGGTTCTCGATTCGACCTTCGCGCAATACGCTCCGCTGGTGAACAGTCTCGGCATTATTGCCCCTACCGAAGCGCCGACAGAAGCGCCTAAGTAGCTAGCGCGATTCGAATCCTTTTAGGCTTCGAATTTATACCCGAGACCGCGCACGGTGACCAGGTGTTTTGGGCGCGAAGGATCGTCTTCGATTTTTGAACGAATGCGCTTTACGTGCACGTCGAGAGTTTTTGTGTCACCATAGTAATTAGCTCCCCAAACCCGATCAATGATTTGACCTCGGGTTAGAACACGATTGACGTTTTCAAGAAGCAGCTCGAGAAGCTCAAACTCTTTCAGCGGCATCTGAACTCGCTGGCCGTTGACCTCAACTTCGTGACGCTCAATATCCATGCGCACTCCGCCGGCCTCGATTACATTGCCAACCTCAACCTGCGGCTCGACTCCCCTGCGCAAAACTGCTTTGATGCGCGCAAACAACTCGGGGGTTTCGTATGGCTTGGTGACATAGTCATCGGCACCAATTTCGAGCCCAACCACTTTGTCGATCGGGCTATCTTTTGCCGTGAGCATGATGATTCGCACGTTAGACGTTTGACGAATGATTTGGCAAACTTCGTTGCCACCGCGCTTAGGCAACATTAGATCGAGCAAGATCAGATCTGGTTCGTGGGCCTTAAATTCACGGATGGCCTCATCGCCATCGGCAGCCTCGATCACGTCGTAGCCCTCTTTGACCAGCTGGTAAACCAGGGGTTCGCGCAGTGATTGCTCGTCTTCAACTACCAGGATCTTGGTCATTCGACTTCCTTGCTGTTAGTGGTGATTGGGAGGGTGAGGGTGAATGTGCTGCCGAGGCCCGGCTTCGAAAACACTGAGATGTCGCCACCGTGATTGATCGCGATGTGCTTCACGATTGCTAGGCCTAGGCCGGTTCCGCCGGTTTCTCGAGAGCGCGATGGGTCGACTCGATAGAAGCGTTCGAAGATGCGTGCTTGGTCGTCAAGAGCGATTCCTACACCGCTATCGGTGACAACGATTTCGGCAAAGCCATCGATGCTCTTGAGAGAGATTCCAACCTGGCCACCGGCATCGCTGTAGTTGATGGCATTCTCAAGCAGGTTGGTAATGGCTGTAGCAACCTGCTCATAACTAACCTGCAATGAAACCGACTCGTCGAGATCTGATACCAACCTCATTCGTTTTACATCGGCGATAATTCTCACGCGGTCAATCGAGTCGTGAATAAGATCTGCGAGTTTGCACTCGGCGAGATTCTTGACTTCGGTTGCGGCTTGAAGTCTCGAGAGTTCGATGATCTCTTGAACGATGTGACCGAGTCGAACCGCTTCGCGCTGCAGGCTCGAGGCAAATCGTTTAACCGCATCTGCATCATCGGTTGCACCCTGAAGAGTCTCGGCAAGAAGGCTGATCGCACCAATTGGTGTTTTTAGCTCGTGCGAAATGTTTGCCACGAAGTCGCGCCTGGTTTCGTCGAGACGACGAGCTTCGGTGCGATCTTCGAGAGTAAGCAGAACCGAACCGCTACCAATTGGTGCTGCGCTGGCTAGCACCCAAACTTTGGCGGCTCGGCCGCCGACATTGATTGCGCCCTCGACGCTTTGGCTCGACTTGGTCTTGCGAGCCAGTTCAACCAGGTTGAGCAGCTCCAATTCGATTAGCGCTCGGTCGCGCTGCAGCCCAAAACCTTCTGCGACGCTAGTGGCATGAGACATGACATTGGAATCGTTCACAACAACGGCGGCGGTGCCGAGGGCCTCAAGCACCTCGACGGCGACTTCTGCGGTTTGTTTAGTGTTTCCGTTGTTCACCCTTCTAGATTAGGGCGAATTAACTAGGTAAACTCGGCTAAGTAAGGGCAAAACGGTCCAATTGGGCGAAAATTCTGTGTGAGTTTGGCATTTGTTTACTTAGGAGTGAAAAGGTCAATGACAGGTGAAGTAGCGAAGGGCGAAATCATGCGCGAGGTTTTTCAGACACAGTTGCAAGAAGTGCAGGTTCGTCTGGTCGAAATGGCCGAAGACACTGTCACAATCATCGAGAAGGCAACCAAAGCCTTCACCGAATCTAACGTTGCGCTTGCCGACGAGGCCATCGCAATCTCAGACCAGACCGGCAACAAGGCACTCGCTCTTGACGAACTTGTAATTCGCATTTTGGCGAAGCAGTCACCGGTTGCTAGAGATCTGCGCATCCTGGTCTCGGCTCTAAGAATTTCGGCATCGCTTGAGCGCATGGGTGCTCTCTCTGGTCACATCGCAGCCATCGCTCGCTACCGCTTTCCGGGCTCAGCAGTTCCAGCTGCCCTAATCTCTACTTTCAAAGAGATGGGTGAGCTCGATGTGAAGCTTGCCAAGAAGTGCGTTCAGTTGCTAAAGAACACCGACGTAGATTTCGCTCGCGAAATTCAGGCAGAAGACGCACGTGTCGACGAACTGCACCGCCACATATTCGACGTGGTTTTGGCTGATGACTGGAAAGAGAACGCAATGTTCACAGTCGATGTCACGCTGGCTTCGCGTTACCACGAGCGTTTTGCTGACCACGTTGTTGACATCAGCGCAAAGGTTTCTTACCTCACCACCGGTGAGTGGAACGAGACCGACTAGCTCTTAGCGCCCTGCGCTGCAACCGCCGCTGCTCCGGCTGCTGCCGCTTCTGGATCTAGATACTTTCCGCCCTTAACCAACGGCTTGAAGTTTTCATCCAGTTCATAAACCAACGGAATTCCGGTTGGAATGTTGAGCTCTGCGATATCTTCGTCTGAAACGCCATCGAGGTGCTTGACCAACGCTCGAAGTGAGTTTCCGTGGGCGGTGACCAAAACCGTCTTGCCAGATTTTAGGTCTGGCTGAATGTCACTCAACCAGAACGGAAGCATGCGCTCGAGCACATCCTTGAGGCATTCGGTCTTCGGAATCTCTTTGACATCTGCATAGCGCTCGTCGTGGGCCTGCGAATACTTGTCGTTATCGTCAATCGGCGGTGGTGGAACATCGAAGCTGCGGCGCCAGGTCTGAAACTGCTCCGGCCCATACTCGGCAAGTGTCTGCGCCTTGTCTTTGCCCTGCAGCGCCCCGTAGTGACGCTCGTTCAAGCGCCAGTCGCGCTTCACGTCTATCCATGAGCGGTCGGCTGCATCTAGAGCAATGTTTGCAGTGTTGATGGCACGCTTCAAACGGGATGTGTAAACCAGATCTGGTTTGAGACCTGACTCTGCCAGCAACTCGCCAGCCCGCCTGGCCTCGGCTCGACCCTGATCGCTCAGCTCTACATCGACCCATCCGGTGAATAGGTTCTGTTGGTTCCAGACGCTGTTTCCGTGTCGAAGCAAGATCAAGGTGTATTTGGCTGTCATGCCTTCATTTTAGTCGGCGAGCACTTGAGGGTCGGGCATTAGGTTAGACGAGTGGCAGCCAAGAAACCAACCGGAGTTGTGACTCGTGGCACAACCAATCCGAATCGTTTGCGCCGTGTTGATCGCTACATCGCCTCTCTCGCGGTGCTCAGAAATGAGCAGCCGATTGTCGTTGACCTGGGCTTCGGAGCCAGCCCAATCACCGCGGTTGAACTTCTCTCTCGACTAACAAAAGTCAATCCGCGGGTTCAAGTGGTTGGTGTTGAGATTGATCGAGAGCGGGTTGAACTCGCACAGGCGGTTGCGCGCGAGAATCTTAACTTCGTTCACGGCGGGTTCGAAACGCCATTTCCGACTTCGCTGTCAAATCGCCGCGCAACAGTACTCCGTGCGTTCAATGTGCTTCGTCAATATGAAGAGGCAGAGGTTTCATCTGCCTGGAAGCTCATGCAGAGTCGTCTCGAAGAAGACGGGCTGCTAATCGAAGGCACCTGCGATGAGATTGGTCGACTTAGCTGCTGGGTGACATTAGACAGAACTCAAGCGCTCTCGCTCACAATTTCACTCAGGCTTCGCGGGCTAGACCTGCCAAGCAAAGTTGCCGAGCGACTACCGAAAGTTTTGATTCATCGAAACATCGAGGGCGAGAAGATTCACAACTTCTTGAACGCGCTCGACGAGGCCTGGTTGAAGCACGCACCACTGGCCGTTTTCGGTGCATCGCAAAGATGGATTGCGGTTTGCAAAGAATTGCGCAATGCCGGCTGGCCGCTGGTCGGAGACCCGAAGCGTTGGAGGCTCGGAGAGATCAGTGTCGCTTGGTCGGCCGTGGCCTAAGGCTAGATCTTCGGCAGCTCTGCCCTGGCGTCGTCTTCGCTCATGCCGGTGGCACATAGCAGATCGACAAGCATGGGGCGCAAGAGCAGCAGCACGCTGGCCTCGGTTAGCTGATCGGCAATGCCGAATCGCTTGGGGTCGAGCTGGTGAATAACCTCAATGAAACACTGCTGCGCCTCGAGCCTTTTGGCTGGCTGATCGAGCCCCTCGGCAAGAATGCTGACACCCATAGAGATCTGCTCGATCAGGTCGGCCAGGTATGGGCGCTTCTGCCCGTCACGCAGCAAGAAGTCGATGCGGCGAACCACAACGCGCAGGTTGCGCATGGCCAAGTCCATGCCCCTAAACAACCGAACCTGGTCAGACAGGTCTTCGCGGTGTTTGCGCAAAAACGGTGAGATTCGCGAAATCGAAATGGCGGTGTCTAGCGACATGCGCCAGTTATCGATCAGGGGTTGGCTGCGACGAACTTGCTTGAGCGCTTCATCGGCAACCTGGGTGTCGACATTAACCAGTGCCGTTCGAAGCGAAGATAGCGATGCCAAAAACACATCGAACAGCCGGTCGCCATCCTTGATTGCCATGGCCCTCGGATTTCTCGGAATCAGCGCGGTAACCACGAGCGCAACCACACCGCCGATGATTCCATCGATGCTGCGCATGTATACGCCGCCGTCTGGAGCCGGCAGCAAGAAGACCAGCATCGACTGAATGCCGACGGTGAGAGCAAACGCAGCACTCGGGTTCACGAACCTGGCCAACGTGAAACTGATTAGCAAGACGGCGGCCATTTGCCAAAGCCCCTGGCCAAAAAATGTCAGCAGTGTTTCGCTCAGCGCAATTCCAAAAATCATTCCGGCTGCGGTCTCAACAACCCTGCGCGGCCTTGCGTCGCGCGTGAAACCCAACGAGGTGATGGCGACTGTCACAGCAAGTATCGGAATCGCGTGCCCGAGTCCATAATGCGAAATCGAATAACCGATTAACGCTGCCAGAGTGATTTGCAGAATCGGCGCAACAGACTCGATGACTCGCTGAATCGAGTCTTTTAGACTCCAGTGCAGTTTTGGTTTTCGCAATTACTTGCCCATCAGGTTGGCGCGCTTTTCTTTCATGTTTGCAGCAGCACCAGCGGTGGGCGGAACTATGGTCTCTTGGCTGGCGGCAATTTCGCCACCCTCTGTCTTCACAAACAGCGCGGCATTCTCGTCGACGTTTCGACCAATCAGGGCGAGGGCAATCGGCCCGAGTTCGAAGTGCTGACCGATTGATGTGATGCGACCGACTTCGGTGTCTGTGCCGCTAACGAAAATCTTGTCGCCCGCGTCGGCAAGCGAATGCCCCGAGCCATCAAGGTGAAGCAGGGTTAGTCGGCGCGGCGGGTGGCCGAGGTTGTGCACCTTGGCGACGGCCTCTTGACCCCGGTAGCAACCCTTTGACAGGTGAACCGCGCTGCTGAGCCAATCAAGTTCGTGCGGCAAGGTTTTGTCGTCAATTTCGTTCGGCTGAGCCGGGCGATGAGCTGCCACGCGCAATGCCTCGAGAGCCAGACCGCCGGCTTGAAGTCGATCGGCCAAGACGTCGTCGAGAGCTGCCTTTGACACCAGCGACAAGAAGAACGGCCAAGGACCCCTGCGGTTTGGGGCATCGACTGCCGCGTAACGAACGCTGCCGATCGGGTCGGCCATCCAAGGGTCTTGCCAAACCAGCTGCTGCTCATTCGAGATTGCAGCCCCAGCCAAAGGTTGGCCGAAACTGGCAACCAGAACCAAGTCTTCGACTTTCGAAACCTCTACCTTGCTGCGAAAAATCATTTGGTCAAACCAGATCAATAGTTTGTCTCTGTGCTCAGCCAAAACAATTAGCCAGGCGTTTTCGCCATCGTCAATAATCTGAATGTTTTCTTCGATTCGACCATTGGCATCGAGGAGAAGTGCATCGGCGCTTTGACCCGGTTTTAGGTTTGCCAAGTTTTGCGAAAGCATGGCGTGCAACCAGGTGAGTCGATCTTTTCCGGAAACCTTAATAATCGATTTTTCGTCAACAATCGAGACGCGCTTCGATTCGAGCAGCTCGCGCTGCTCGACAAGCGGATTATCAAAGTGAGACTTCAACGCCAAACCAATCTTCTATTCGACGCGTTCGAGACGAGCAGACGCGTGAGGTCTTAGCTCGCTGCCAGGCATTGCGATTTCCCAAACCCAGAGCAGTGCGTTTTCAACCAGACCAAACATTCTCGTCGAGTGACGGTAAATCTTTGCACCCTCGAACGCGGCACCTGCATAAGAGGCTAGGTCAACGCGCGCGCCTTTAATGAAGCCGTCGTAAAGTTCTGCGAAACCACCGGGTTGCAAGGTGGCAACCTGAATATTGAAACCGCCGTGTTCGTTGCGAAGCTTCTCGAGATCTTCGTGGCTCTTTAGCGAAGGCTCGCCTTCACCAATCAGAAGCCCTGGGCCGTGATCTGCATCTTCGGCAGGGCGGGCAAGCCGCCAATAGCCGAGTTCGCTGGGTAGTTTGATGTCTTCGTCGCCGATTAACTGAGCGCTTGAGATATAGGTGAGCACATTGTGGCCGTCGTGGGCAAATTCGATGCGCTGCTTAAACTCGCGATCTGTGGGGGCTTCTGAACCTTCAGCCTTGAAGCTGATGACCCCGGTTCCCTCCCACTTGCCAACTAGAAAGGCGAATGGTGTGAGCTCCAGAGGAAGGTCTTCTGGAAAGACGAACAACTACTTCTGACCCTTGAAGAGCTTGTAAAGCACAAGTGCAGAGACTCCGGCGATTGCCAGAGACGCGAGAACGAGTAGTCCGGTGAAAAAGATTTCGAGCGCTAGCTTCATGGCTTAATTCTAACCTCGCAACCAGACGAAGGCCGTGGCAAGGGTGAGAATCAGGTAGCTTCCGCCGCCAACGTAAACCAGTCGACGCACGAAACCCTTTGGCTCGGCCCTGAAGAGTTGAATCAGAGAAACGAAGGCGAGCGAGCCAGCGAGAATCGCGGCGAACGGAGCAAGAATCTCGGCCTTCGAGACCTGGCTAACCAGCACCACGGTCATGATGGCGACGGTCAACCAAATCAAAATTATTTCGAGCCAATTCTGTTTCACGCTCTAATCATGCCTTAAGCCCAGGTTGCGCTTGGCTATGCTTAAGGCACCAGTTTGGAGAGAAATGGCCCAACTTCTGATTTTGACGGCCTCGGCCGATTCAGAAGTGCTGCCCGCCCTGCAACTTTTGAGCCACAGGTTTCGTGCCATTCCGGCCGAACCGGCAAGCCTGGTAAACGCCCCGAGCGCAGACCTTATTTTCTTGGACGCTCGCCGCGATCTAGCCGCAGCGAAGTCAATCGCGAGGCTCTTGCACACCACCGGACTCAGCACACCACTGATTGCGATTGTCACCGAAGGTGGATTAGCAGGTGTTTCTGGCGAGTGGGGCGTCGCAGACATAATTCTCGATACCGCTGGCCCTGCCGAGGTAGACACCAGAATTCGTTTGGCTTTGGCTAGACAAAACGACAAGCAGCCAAGTGAGCAAATTCAGACCTCAGGAATCAGTATCGACGAGGGCAGCTACACCGCTCGCGTTCATGGCAAGCCACTCGATCTCACCTTCAAAGAATTCGCGCTACTAAAGTTTTTGGCGCAGCATCCGGGCAGAGTATTCACTCGAGACCAGCTGCTGAGCGAAGTCTGGGGCTATGACTACTTCGGCGGCACAAGAACCGTCGACGTGCACATTCGTCGCCTTCGCGCCAAGCTGGGCGACCTAGAGGCGCTGATTGGCACGGTGCACAACGTTGGCTATCGTTTTGCCCCGGCACCCGAAGATAATTTCTCGGCTACCGCCCATTAACCCATTCGTGGCAGACTTGGGCTTATGTCTGACGAAACCATGGCCATCGACCTCATTGATGACTCGAACGGCCTACCCTCAGACCGCTATCTAGACCGTGAACTGAGCTGGTTGGCCTTCAACCAGCGCGTTCTGGAGCTCGCAGAAGACCCAGACCTTTACCTTCTCGAGCGGGTCAACTTTCTGAGCATTTTTGCCTCTAACCTCGATGAGTTCTTCATGGTTCGCGTTGCCGGTCTAAAGCGCCGCATCGCCACCGGCCTCGCGGTTCACTCGTCTTCGGGCCTCGAACCAGCCGAGGTGCTCACCAGCATCAGCGAAGAGGCGCACCGACTTCAAGAGCGTCACGCGGCATTGTTCCGAGACCAGATCGAGCCGGCTCTGCGAGCAAACGGAATTCGACTGGTGCACTGGCACGAACTCGAAGAGCAAGAGAAGTCGGCGCTGCACGGTTACTTTCAGAAGCAGATTTTTCCGGTGCTAACACCGCTTGCCGTTGATCCGGCTCACCCTTTTCCATACATCTCTGGTCTCTCACTAAACCTTGCGGTCGTGGTTCGAAACGAGCAGCAAGACACCGAACACTTTGCCCGTGTAAAGGTTCCACCGCTGCTTCCACGCTTTGTGAGAATTCCGGGCAATTCTTCTTCGCACGACGTCAAGTATGTTCCACTCGAAGACATCATCGGTGAATTCTTGGGCCAGCTGTTTCCGGGCATGAAGGTAGTTCAGCAGCACGCGTTTCGAGTCACTCGAAACGAAGATCTCGACGTCGACGAAGATGAAGGTGAAAACCTTCTCGTTGCTCTAGAAAAAGAATTGCTGCGCCGCAGGTTCGGCCCGCCGGTTCGACTCGAAGTTGCTAACAACATCAACCCAGAAGTTCTAGAACTTTTGATGCACGAGCTCGACATAACCGACGAAGACGTCTACCAACTTCCGGCACCGCTCGACCTGACCGGTCTTAGCGAAATTGCATTCTTGAACCGACCAGAGTTGCGGTTTCCGATTCACCCGAGAATTACCAACCGCTATCTGCACGCCGGTGAAGAT
>CAIKYE010000178.1 GCA_903831585.1 uncultured Micrococcales bacterium
CCGTTCGATTTCGTTGCGCTTCATAACCAGGTGCACGGCGACAAGTTCTTTAGCCATGTACTTAACCAAGGCCTCATTAGCTTCTAGGGCGTCGAGTGCTTCGCCGAAGGTGACCGGCAAAATGGCTGCGCCTTCGTTGTCATATGCCATGCCCTCGGCGGGCTCTGGGCAGGTGAGGTTGCGCTTAATGCCGTCCAGTGCAGCAGCCAAGACGCTGGCTGTGACCAAATAGGGGTTGGCTGCGCCATCGCCGACTCTAACTTCGAGACGGGTACCCTGACCGCGCTCTGGCGGAACCCTGAGCATGCAGCTTCGGTTGTCATAACCCCAATTGGCGCGGTAGGGAGCCAGGGTGTCTGGGCCAAGGCGCTTATAGGCGTTGACGGTTGGGTTAGTAAATGCGGCGAGGCCTGCTGCGTTCTCGGTGATGCCCGCGATCATCTGCTTTGCGGTCTCTGACAGGTTGCCAGCGCCGTCGTGCATCTTGTTCACGCCGTTCATGTCGGTTACCGAGAAGTGCAAGTGAAAACCACTGCCACCCTCGTCGGCCCAAGGCTTTCCAACAAATGTTGCGTGCTGTCCAGCACGAGCAACAACCTCTTTGATTGCGGTCTTGAAAATGAAAGTTCGGTCAGCCGCATCGAGCGCTTCGCTGTGCCAAAGATTGATTTCATACTGCGATGGGCTGAACTCGTGGTTACCTGCGAACACACCGATGTCAAGCTGATCGAGCATTCGCATCAGATGCAAGAAAGTTCCTTGCGGGTCGACCAAAGTGCCAGTGGTGTAAACCCGACCGGTTCGTGTGAGCGAGCGCTTGTACACGCCGTCTTCGGTTACATCCGCAATGTAAAACTCGAGCTCTGGCCCGCAGACAGGTTGCAAACCGAGAGTGTTGTATTCGGCAATAACTTTGCGAAGCACCATTCGAGGTGACATCATGTTGTCGCTCATGTCTGGGTTGTAAGCATCGACAAGAACATATGCAACACCCGGCTCCCATGGAAGCTCGCGAATTGTGCTCGGATCAATGTGAGTAATTAGGTCTTGCAAACCTTCAGATGCGATGTTGTTTGCGTCGAGCACGTCGCCACCCGTGGTGGTAACCCAAACTCCCTGGCAAAAGGCCGGGCCGCTGTGAGCCGACTTGTCGATTTGGCTAACCAGCATGTCTTTCGACCGAGCGATGCCAAGAACGTCTGAATACATGAACCGAAGAACATCAATGTTTCTCGATTGAAGGTCTTCGCGCAGGGCTACGAGGTCGTGCTTCATTGCAACTCCTAGATAACAAAAGAGCGACCTAACCACATCGTTAGGACTCAAACGAAATAATAGCCGTAGGAGATACTTGCAAAACCGAAGATTTTCAAAACGTTATGAAAGGGCATCATGAAGGCACTGTTTATTCAGCACGACCACGTGAGCCCGACCGGCCCGGTTTCAGAGCGTCTGCGCCAGCACGGCTTCGAGATCGAAGAGCGGTTGGTTGTCTCACAAGATGACTTCGGCAGCCCAAACGTCAACTACGAGTTTCCAGACTTCAACGATTACGACCTGATCATTCCGATGGGAGCTCCCTGGGGTGCCTGGGATGACGCATGCATTGGAAACTGGCTCTTGCCCGAGATCGAGTGGATTCGCCAAGCCGTGACCAGCGGGAAACCGGTGCTCGGCATTTGCTTCGGCGGTCAGTTAATTGCAAGAGCAATGGGTGGTTCGGTTGCTCCGGGAGCCAAGGGCGAAATTGGTTGGACATACATTTTTAGTGATCGACCGGATTTGGTTTCTAACGGTCCCTGGTTTCAGTTTCACTA
>CAIKYE010000179.1 GCA_903831585.1 uncultured Micrococcales bacterium
AGTAATCGTCATTGAAATGAATCCTCGTGTTTCTCGATCATCGGCTCTAGCTTCAAAAGCCACCGGATTCCCGATTGCAAAGATCGCCGCAAAACTCGCAATCGGGTACACGCTTGACGAAATACCAAACGACATCACGAAGGTAACCCCGGCGAGCTTCGAGCCGACCCTCGATTATGTAGTCGTCAAAGTTCCGAGATTCGCCTTCGAAAAGTTTCCGGCCGCCGACCCGACCCTGACCACCACCATGAAATCTGTTGGTGAGGCTATGGCGCTCGGACGAAACTACACCCAGGCACTGCAAAAGGCACTGAGAAGTCTTGAACGTCGAGGCTCGTCATTCCATTGGACTGGAGAGCCGGGCGACAAGAGAGCGCTTCTTGAGGAGATCAAGGTACCTACCGATGGCCGCATAGTTGCTGTTCAACAGGCTCTGCGCGCAGGGGCCACAAATGCCGAAGTGTTCGAGTCGACCAAAATAGACCCTTGGTTTATAGATCAGATGATCTTGATCAATGAGGTAGCTGACACGGTTTCAAGCGCCGCTCAACTCGGCACCGATGAAATCAAACTGGCCAAAGAGCACGGATTCAGCGACATTCAAATTGCTCAGTTGCGTGGCATAACCGAGGCAGAGGTGCGGGCCCATCGTCACGCAACCGGTTTGCGACCGGTATTCAAGACAGTAGATACCTGTGCCGGTGAGTTTCCAGCCGAAACCCCTTACTACTACAGCACTTACGAGCAAGAGACCGAAGTTTCGCCCTCGGGCAGGCGCAAGGTAGTGATTCTTGGCTCTGGACCAAATCGCATTGGCCAGGGCGTCGAGTTCGACTACTCGTGTGTTCACGCTTCATTCGCCCTGCGCGATGCCGGCTACGAAACCATCATGATCAACTGCAACCCAGAAACCGTCTCGACCGATTACGACACCAGCGATCGACTTTACTTCGAGCCTCTAACTCTCGAAGACGTTATTGAAGTGATCAATGCCGAGCAGCAAAGCGGTGAGTTGGTTGGCGTCATTGTTCAGCTTGGCGGGCAAACAGCTCTTGGACTTGCCAAGGGATTGCAGGATGCAGGCATTCCGATCCTCGGCACGACACCAGACGCGATTGATCTCGCCGAAGAGAGAGGTCTCTTTCAAAAAATTCTTGATGAGGCTGGTTTGCGCGCCCCAGCTAACGGCACGGCTAGCACTTTCGAAGAGGCCGCAGTGGTAGCCGATAGGATCGGCTACCCGGTTCTGGTTAGGCCGTCTTACGTTCTCGGTGGCCGCGGCATGGAAATCGTTTACGACCAGGGTTCGCTTGCCGACTACTTCGTTCGCATCGCTGATCAGGGGATAGTAGGACCAACTCATCCTCTTCTAGTTGATCGCTTTCTTGACGATGCGATCGAAATTGACATCGATGCCCTCTTCGACGGTGAGCAACTCTATGTCGGTGGAGTCATGGAACACATCGAAGAAGCAGGGATCCACTCTGGCGACTCAAGTTGCACGCTTCCTCCCGTAACAATGAGCATCGCTCAGATATCGCG
>CAIKYE010000180.1 GCA_903831585.1 uncultured Micrococcales bacterium
AGCCAGGAGTTCTTCGGGGCAATGGCCTTGATCGGCTTGCCAGCTAAGTCGTAGGCCAGAGCCTCTGCCTGAAAGCCCGAGCGAGAGGTGTTGTAGCCAAAATCGATGACGATTTCGGCGGCCAATGAGGCTTCTTGATTCGCTGCCCAGTTTTCTGGAATCGAGCCCGAGACCTTCAACCAAATGGTCGACCAGGCCCTGCCGAATCGCCAACCGAGGTCTACGGTTTCATACTGCTGACTTGTTGCGATTTCAAAGGCAACCGGTTCGCGTGGTGCCTGCCAGGCGGTTATTGAAAGCGCAACATGGTCGCGGTAGATTGCGGGCTCAAGTTTGTCTCTGACAAATCGGTCGAGTCTTTCTTCGACAGCTTTCGTTGACTGATGCATCAAAGCCCCGCTCGGGTTGGCCGAATTTCCACAATCCATGAACTCTTGTTGCCAGCGAGCTTGGCAAGCGACTCTGCGTTCAAGTCTTTGCCAAGTGCAGTTACCGAGTTTTGCGTCTCGAGATCTACGACCGCGTATTGCTGGCCGTCATCGAGTTGAACTGGTTTAAACATCGCAGGCTTTGCGTCGCTTTCCAACTTGAGTGACATCACGAGATGCACCTCATGGGTGCTGTTCAGATTTGAGGTCAACTGCCAAGCCGAGTTTCTCTCTCCGCCGTTGCCTCGCAATGCGGAATCGGTTAGTGAAATCAAGTTTGCAGTCTTTATAACCGGAGCGATGTGATTTCTAAATACCTCTAGGTGATGGCTCAACCTATCCAGAATTCTTTTTGGCAGCTTTGGCAACGGATAACTGACGCCGAGTCGATGAAACATTGCCGCGCGCATCATCACATCAAAGGTTTCAACGTCGAGGCTGTTCCAGTCCAATTTCGACGGTTCGTAATCGCCCCTCCACCAAGACCAAGGCCAGTGAAGAATTGCGAGTGGTGGCAACATGTGAGCCGCACCCCAAAGAACCTGCAGATGGTGTTCCGTGTAATCGGGGTCACTCATGAAGAAACAGTGGACATGTTTTGCCAAACCAAGATCGACTCGCAGCCCACCAGAAGAACAGGCCTCGAGTACTAAGTCGGGAAACTCGAAACGAATTTGATCAAGCAGTTTGTATAGGCCCTCGTAGTGTCGCAGTAGCCCGTCGCCAGCGTTGTGACCGTGATCGGTTCGAGTGCAGCCAAAGCCCGGGTCGATGTTGAAGTCCATCTTTAGCCAGCGGGCCTTCATCTGCGATAGAACACTTTTCACCGAATTGTAGGTGTGCTCCCAACCCGCTTGCGAACCAAGGCAAACGTAACCGAGGAATCCAGGGTCGCTGGGGTCGAGCGAAACAGTGGTAATTCGATAGGAGGGATCGGGTCTCAGCCCGCTGTCGTCTCGTGCCATGGCTTCAGGCATAGTTCGGCGCAATTCCGATTTGGCCCCAACCGCTTCGAGTTCGATCCAGATGCCCGGGGCCATGCCCATTTCAATAATCGAATCACCGAGTTTTGTCAGACCGTCGGGGAATCTTGCAAGATTCACGCTCGACCAATCGCCGCGAAGATCTGTCCAGTTGGTATCCAACTTTGATTCGCCAAACCA
>CAIKYE010000181.1 GCA_903831585.1 uncultured Micrococcales bacterium
GAGACCGGTCAGCCAAATCACCTGCGGCTTTTGCGACTTTTGTTTCGCGCGAATCTCGCGATCGATTTCAAAGTGGTGCTCTGTTATGTTTGAGCTTCTGCGCAACTGGTGGGTGACCATTCCGGCACCGACGGTCGACATGGTAGCTCGGTCGACAAGAATGAAGTTTCCCGAGTAACGGTTGTTGGCGTAAGAGCCCAGAGCGATGGGCACATCCGTGGCAAATTCGATTGCGGCAATGTCATTGGTCTTTAGTGTGCGTGCCGACTCGTGGTCACCGTTATTGATGTTGATTACGTGACGAATCGCGGTGACCATGGCTGGAACGGTGGTTGAGCCGTTGATAAGAAAATACGAGCGGCTGTGAATCATTTCGCTATCGCCGAGCCAAACCATTTCGGCTGCAAATCGATTGGCCGGTTCAACAAAGTTGCTTGCCAGTTCGATGGCATCGCCTCGAGACGCGTCGACGTCTGGCTCGAGCACTAGCGTGACAGCGCTTAGGTTTGGTGCCAACTTTAGGTTGCCATCGAAGGTCGAGATTTGCGAAATGCGAGCGCGCTTCTTTGCCGGCAGAACAATGACTTCGTCATTCAGTGCGAATGAACCGCCAAAGACCGTTCCGGCCACGCCCCTGAAGTTTTCGGCACGCGAAATGGTCTGAACCCCGAGGTGAGGCGCGTTCTCGGTGATTGGCTGGTCTGGCCAGTCTTGAAGGTAGTCGAGCAGGGTTGGCCCGGTGTTCCAGGGCATGTTGTCACCCGAAAACGAAACGTTGTCTCCGCTGAGCGCACTCACCGGAATGAACTCGACGTCGGTGAGCGCAAGTCTCTCGATTGCAGGCTGCAGATCGCGCTTGATGGTTTCATACACTTCTTGGCTGTAATCAACGCCATCGAGTTTGTTGATTACAACTGCGATGCGAGAGACCTTCATGAGCGAGCAGATGTGCAGGTGACGAAGGGTCTGCGGTCTTATGCCGCGCGTTGCATCAACCAGCACCAAACCGATGTCGGCTCGTGAGGCGGCAACCGCCATGTTGCGGGTGTACTGCTCGTGGCCAGGGGCATCTGCGATTATCAGCCGTCGTCCGTTGCGAAGCTGCATCGATCGGTAGGCAACATCGATTGTGATGCCCTGCTCGCGCTCCGCTTCGAGACCGTCGGTCAGCAGGCTGAAGTCGATCTCGCCTTTCTTGACGGTTGAACCAGCTCGGCGAACATCCTTGGCGGCTGCAATTGTGTCATCTGGAACGCTGTCGGTTTCAACTAACAGGCGACCAATCAATGTGCTCTTGCCGTCGTCTACGCTGCCGCAGGTGACGAGTCGAATGATGGCCTTGGTCATTAGAAGTAACCCTCGGCCTTCTTCTTTTCCATGGATGTCTCGTTAGATCCGTCAATCAAGCGGGTCGCTCGCTCGCTCAGACGAACGTGCAAAACCTCTTCGACAACCTTCTCGATTGTGTCTGCATCGCTGCGCACACCGGCGGTAAGCGGATAGCAGCCGAGCGTTCTAAAACGAACCATTTCAAGCTTCGGTTCTTCGCCGGGGTTGAGCGGGTAGCGCTCGTCGTCGACCATGATCAGTTGATCGCCGCGCATGACCACAGGTCGGGGCTTGGCCAAGTAAAGCGGTGAAACCTCAATCTTTTCTTGCAAGATGTAATTCCACACGTCGAGTTCTGTCCAGTCGCTGATCGGAAACACGCGCATGGTCTGCTCGGGAGCGAGCAGCGGGTTATAGGTGCGCCAGAGTTCTTGGCGCTGGTTGCGAGGGTCCCACCGGTGACCGGGTTCGCGAACGCTAAAGATTCGCTCTTTCGCACGGCTTCGCTCTTCGTCGCGACGCGAACCGCCGATGGCAGCATCGAAACCGTTCTGGTCGAGCGCTTGTCGCAGGGCAACGGTCTTCATAACGCGCGTGTATTCCGAAGCTCCAAGCGTGAAAGGGTTCGCACCCTCGGCAACGCCATCCTGGTTGGTGTGCACCAGCAAATCGAGGTCGTGAGTCTTTGCTACGTGATCGCGAAACTCGATCATCTCTCTGAATTTCCAGGTGGTGTCTACGTGCAAAATTTTGAACGGGATGCGCCCGGGGTGAAAGGCCTTGCGGGCGAGGTGCAGAAGCACCGATGAGTCTTTGCCAATTGAATAGAGC
>CAIKYE010000182.1 GCA_903831585.1 uncultured Micrococcales bacterium
CGTGAGCGACCGAT
Source organism: uncultured Micrococcales bacterium (assembly GCA_903831585.1). Classification (GTDB taxonomy): domain Bacteria; phylum Actinomycetota; class Actinomycetes; order Actinomycetales; family Microbacteriaceae; genus Rhodoluna. The sequence continues at coordinate 15 of CAIKYE010000182.1, forward strand.
TTTTGCAGACAGTGCGTCTTGCGTGATTCCAAAGTCGGCCATCAGCTGCTGATATGCGCTCGCTTCTTCGAGCGGGTTCAAGTCACTTCTATGCAGGTTCTCAAGCAAAGCGTCGCGCAACATGTTTTCGTTTGCGGTTTCGCGCACAACCACTGGAATTGTGGTCTTGCCAGCTAGGCGCGAGGCCCTCCAGCGTCTTTCGCCCATGATTAGCTCGAACTTATTGTTTTCGTTAGGCAACGAACGAACAACTATTGGCTGCAAGACACCAAATTCGCGAATCGAGTGCACCAGTTCATCCATGTCGGCCTGATTGAACTCTGTTCGAGGCTGATTGTGGTTCGGAACGATGGCGTCTAGGTCTAACTCTCTGAAAGTCATGCCGGGAACAGGCATTAGGTCAGGCGCACCCGACGGAGTGTTGGCGGGTGTGCCGCCACCAAAGAAGATGTCACTTGGGCGAGATGTCTCTGCCGGAGCCGTCGGGATCAAAGCGCCAATGCCGCGTCCGAGTCCGCCTTTTTTATCGGCCATTCTGTGCTCCTCTGTTAGCAATTTCGCTGGCTGCCTCAAGATACGAGATGGCTCCCGAGGAGCTACCGTCGTAGGTGATTATGGTCTTTTGGTAAGAAGGGGCCTCAGACACCTTTACCGATCGCGGAATCACGGTGTTCAAGGTGATTTCGCCAAAGTGGGTGCGCACATCCGCGGCCACATCGGCGGCCAGACGGGTGCGGCTGTCATACATGGTGAGCAAAATGGTCGAGATCTCGAGCGTGGGGTTCAGGTATTGCTTGATTCGGCCAATATTTTTGCGCAGTTGGGCGAGGCCCTCTAGAGCGTAGTACTCACACTGAATAGGTATGAGCACTTCGGTCGCTGCCGCAAAGGCGTTTACGGTTAGCAGGCCGAGGCTAGGCGGGCAGTCAATAAACACGTAGTCGGGAGGAGTCACCGAGGTGTTGATGTAGTGGTCTAGAGCGTTCTTTAGGCGAGTTTCTCTGGCAACCACCGAGACCAGCTCGAGTTCGGCCTGGGCTAGGTCGATTGTCGCTGGAACACAGGTCAAACCTGGCCCCTCGGTGCTTATCTGCACCACGTCTTCAATTGGTGTGCCCTCGAGTAGCACCTCGTAGATGCTCGGGGTGCCTTCGCGGTGATCGATGTTTAGCGCAGTCGAGGCGTTTCCCTGAGGGTCCAGGTCGATGACCAGAACCCGAAGGCCTTTGCTGGCAAGGGCTGCAGCCATGTTTACGGCTGTCGTGGTCTTACCGACCCCGCCCTTTTGGTTGGAAATCGTGAAAATTCGGGTCTTTTCTGGCTTCGGAAGACGCTCTTCCCGCACCCGACTGAGTCTGCTGTTGTTTTGCGATATTTCGCGTGCGAGGGGCGTATCCATTAATCCACCGAGGATGTCTTGGTTTTCGCCTTCTTGTTTCACGTGAAACATCTCCCCTAGTTCTGGTCTTCGGCTTGTGGTTCAATCCAGCCGGTTGGTTCTGGGCTGACTTCTTTACGCTCGGCAGGATAACCCAAACCGGCGACAACTGTCGCTGCGGTTACCGAGGTGTCCTCGAATTTAGCATCTTTAGACAAAGAGTCTC
>CAIKYE010000183.1 GCA_903831585.1 uncultured Micrococcales bacterium
CTAACCCAGTTGTACTCAGGAGTCGTCGCATAGCCCGGTCGAGTGCGCCTCACTGCTAATGAGGTAAGGATCTAAAGTCCTTCGGAGGTTCAAATCCTCTCGACTCCGCGAATAATCCCCACGAATACACTTCGGGGGGATTTTCGCTTTTGAGGGCATCAGTAGCTTTGTAATCATCTAATATTTGCTCAAAAGCACTAAACGTTCTTCTCATCTATCGAAACAGGGGCCAAGCGAATGAGCGATGCGACTTCAGTGAAATTTTGTCAGTCTTGCGGAACAAAGCTGCCCGCAACCGCAGGCTTTTGTTCCAGCTGCGGCACTGCCGCCGGCTCGGCACCTACTGCAGCGCCAGCACCAACAGCGTTTAGCATTCAGCCTCAGACAGTTGTTGCTGGGCCAAAGAGCAAAACAACAGCTGTTGTGCTGTCAGTGTTTCTAAGTTTCTGGAGCTGGCTCTACACCTTCAAGATCAACAAAACCAAGTTCTTCATCGGTCTTGGTGCCGGTTTTGTCGCATGGATAATGCAGATAACTTCGTTTCTCCTTACTGCAGACGACATCGACTATTACGCAGGCTGCATAGATTACTACGGCGCAGACCTGGTACAAGCCCTCGCAGAGTGCGCTTCATACCAGCCTGATTACACCCTTGCGTTTCTAGCGGGCTCCATCACTTTTGGCATTTGGCTTTGGGCTCTTATCGACAACGCCAGAAAGCCAGCCGGTTTCTATCAGGACTATCCAAACGCCAGATAAAGCCCCGCCGGCTCAGTCATAGCTAGCCCATTGGTGCACCTAGCGCTAACTATTTCAATCCGCTAAACTCTAGAAGTTGCTTTCGAGCAACAGCCCCTCCAACTAGGGGCAACTGCGTCTGTGGCTCAACGGATAGAGCACCTGACTACGGATCAGGAGGTTGGGGGTTCGAGTCCCTCCAGGCGCACGAAACCCGGTTCCTTCTCACGAGGGCCGGGTTTTTCACTAACTAGGGAGTTTAGATTAACTCACAATTTGGGGAGCACTTGCTTCGGCAATACCTGACTTTGCTTGATTTTCAAGTCCGACCGTAACAGCAAAAGTATCTTCATAAACATCAAAGTCATATGCCTTGCCCCATCGCAGTTTGATTACGTGAATTCCAGGGTTGACATAAGGTTCCCCGTTTTTGAGGTCACAAGTCGCAACCCAACGTGCAACCACTGTTGTGTTCCATGGTGGACCTTGAACAAGTACGCTCGTGACCTCAAACTTAAGTTCTGGCAAAACAATGCCGAGCCTTTGGAACCATCGGCCCAAAGCCTCTTTGTCCTGCCTGATACCGCCCAGTGAGTTGGGACCGGCAAAACGATGGGTGAGGCCTCTAGGGGACACCCCATTCAACACCTCTTCGTAATCATGATTTTGAACGGCAAGAAATGTTTTTCGGACTACTTTCTCAACGATTGAACTATAAATAAGCATGTGCATAAAGCCTTTCGACCCCGAAATCCTAATTGTTTATGGTACTAACTATTATCTACCAACTGACTTCGTTTGGGCTCACTCTTTACTCACCACGGATCAGTAGGTTGGGGGTTCGAGTCCCTCCAAGCGCACAAAACCCGATTTCTTCGAACGAGGACCGGGTTTTTCACTGCCCGGAATTCTGTGCCAATGATTCCGATTGGTGCTGCTCAGTTCTTGGGTTGAGTCAGAACCTGATCAATCACATCGGTAAGGATTTTGAGCCCATTTTCTAGAAGCTCATTCGGAATCGAAAGTGGAGGCAGGAATCTGATTACATTCGCTTGCATACCGGAGGTCAGGACGACCACTCCCGCCTTATGGCAGGTGGCCGCTATCTTCGCAACCTCGTCACTCATTGCCCTTCCAGATTCGGGATCAATGAACTCCATCGCAACCATAGCGCCCATGCCCCGAACTTCGGCCACCGCCGAATGCTCAGCCATTATTTTTGTAAGGTGCGCCTTGAGCGAGATCTCAATCGCATTTGCCAAACCGTTTGCGTTGTTTCGTCGCATCCATTCGATTGCCGCAACCGCCGCCGCGCAAGCCACAGGATTTCCGGTGTAAGTTCCCCCGAGTCCTCCGACGTGGATCTTGTCCATGATTTCGGCTCTGCCGGTTACTGCCGAAAGCGGCATGCCTCCGGCGATTCCCTTAGCCGTTATTACTAGGTCTGGTTCTAGCCCGTGATGTTCAGATGCAAACCACTTACCGGTTCGACAAAAGCCAGATTGGATTTCGTCGGCAATCATCAAAGCACCATTTTCCTCGGCGTACTCGGCTAGTCCCGTTAGAAAACCTGGAGCCGGTACTATAAATCCGCCCTCACCCTGAACCGGCTCGATGACTATCGCCGCCAAGTTTGCACCGCCGATTTCTTTTTCAATTCGCCAGACAGTTCTGGCAGCGGCCGCCTTTCCATCGAGTCCATCCAGAAGCGGATTAGAACCTGGAAGTCGATAGACCTCAGGTGCAAATGGCCCGAAGCCATTTTTGAACGGCATGTTCTTAGCGGTCATAGCCATGGTTAGGTTGGTGCGGCCGTGGTATCCGCTTTCTAATACCACTATCGCCTGACGGCCGGTTGAGTATCTGGCGATTTTCACGGCATTCTCGACTGCCTCCGCACCTGAATTAAACAAAGCAGACTTCTTAGCAAAGGCACCGGGGGTTAGTTCGTTTAGCAACTCGCAGACCTTAACGTAACCCTCGTAAGGAGTCACTGCGAAAGCAGTGTGAGTGAAGTCCTTTGCCTGTTCGGAAATTGCCGCAACCACTTCGGCATTTGCGTTTCCAACACCCGTGACTCCAATTCCAGAACCAAGATCGATTAGGACGTTATCATCAACGTCAATTAGCAAGCCATCTCGTGCTGACTTAATGTATGCAGGTAGCAAAGTGCCAACACCATTCGAGACCGCTGCAATTTTTCGTTGATGCAGTTTGACCGAGTTAGCTCCGGGAAACTCTTGTTGCACCTCTGGATAGCCAGCCATGGTTAGGAAGTCTTTGGCGTTGAATTTGGATACATCGGTCTTTCGCCATCAAAGGTGATTGGAAGAGCTGGAAAGTGCAGAGGACCAAATCCCTCGACATCCACACTCATCATCATTTTGTTGGCTATAGCCTGCGGATCTTGCAGTAGCGCTTCTGGCTTCTGAACGATGTCACAGGGAACGCCTACCGCATCAAGAATTTTGACAACATCCTCACCGGAAATCTCACTCAGTCGCTTCTCGATGACTCTGCGCAACTCTTGGTCATTTGATACTCGAGCGGGATTTGCGGAAAACTTCTCATCTTCCAACAGCGACTCCAATCCAAGTGCTGAACAGAAGCTCGCAAAAATTAGATCTCCACCAATTCCAATGCAGACCGGAGAGGTTTTAGTCGGGAAAATGCCGTAGGGAGAAAATGCCGGGTGACCGCTGCCATGGCGTCCAGATGGATTCCCCGATACCTGATTCGCTGCGACGTGATAAGCGACCCAGTTAGCCCCGGTCTCGAAAAGTGACGTGGCAATCGAGGCGCCCAGGTTCGTAGTTTTTCTCTCGTAGAGTGCGGCTATGATTCCGAGCGCCAACCATGTACCTGCACCTATATCTAAGACGGAGACGCCAGTCCTCACCGGTGGACCATCGGAGGTTCCGGTGATTTCAGCAATTCCGGTTCGAGACTGCAGAACCGCATCGTATCCCGCACGATTGCTCTCGGCTCCTTTGGCACCGTACGCGGAGAGTGCAGCATGAATCAGTCGTGGGTACAAAGTCTTTAGGCTCTCGTAGTCCAGTGCGTTTCTTGAAAGTTTTTCGGGACGCAGGTTAGTGATGAACACGTCGGCATCGGCCAGCATGCCGTGGAGCTGTTCACGGCCTTCGTCTTCGCGTATATCCAGCCGGACCACGTGCTTGTTCCGGTTGACAACTTGCCAGTATGCCGAGACGTCCCCAACCCTAGGGGCCATGCGCCTACTGTCATCCCCAGAAATAGATTCGACGTGAGTGACCCTAGCTCCAAGGTCCGCAAGGATGGCACCGGAGAAGGGCGCTGCGATATTGGAAGTCAGGTCCACGACCCTGATTCCTCTAAGCGGATAGGTGTCCAAAGTACCTCCTAGGTAAGGTGCTAATTTCAAAGATTTTAACTTTATTTACATTTTCAATCGAGGATACCCGTTTTTTTTACACAGATGCTGGGTTTTTCACCGAATCTGGAGTTATGCGTACAGCAATTGGCGGGTTATGGGGGTTCTACTCTATGTTCATAGTTATGGATTCAATAAAGAAGGTACCAAGCGATTCGAACCTCTATATCGATGCGTTCGACAGACAGCTAATTGGTGCCCTCCGAGAAGACGGCCGCCAGTCACTAGCAAACCTGGGCACTGCAATAGGTTTATCGGGAGATTCCGTTAAGGACAGGCTTGACAGGCTGACTAACCTCGGAATCTTGAAGGTGACCTGCACCGTAGACCCCAAGGTGCTGGGCTACAGTTCCATAACCCTAATCGGGATCAAGGTCACCGGCCCAGCCGAAGACATAGCTGAAGAGCTCGCAAAGGTGACCGAATTTGACTTCGTTGCCTGCACGGCCGGAGAATTCGACATAATTGCCGAGGTGGTTTGCACTAGTGAGGTGCACCTCCTGCAGATCTTGGATTCCCATGTTCGAGCCAGGAGTGATGTTGCTAGCATCGTCGCCTTCAGTTATCTGCAGGTCTTGAAGTTTTCACCAGGACACAACAAGAATCAGAATTCTTGGGCAACCTCGGATCCTCCAAAGCTAGACGGAGTTGATCTTCTAATAATTCAAGAACTCCAGCAAGACGGAAGGCTCAGCTATCAGGAACTTGCCGAGCGGATAGGCCACCCGTACCAGACGACCAGAAGAAGAGCACGGGCCCTTCTCGAGGAGGGGGTCATTCACCCGGAGGTGCTCATAAATCGATTGGTCGAGGGTACTGCGGTGATAGCCGGAGTTAACCTGAGAACTACCGGCCCAATCACTGACATTGCGCGGGCGCTCGCAAAGGTGGCTGAAGTGGAAGTCGCTGTGCTGACCACCGGATCTTTCGATCTAATGCTCGAGGTTGCCTGCAGAGACAGGGAGCACCTAGCCCAGCTTGTTGGAGAGACCTTACCCGCGATCCCAGGTGTGGTCTCAACCGAGACCAATATCTACCTGCGGGTGGTCAAACTTCCGCAGTCTTGGCTAGGCCTTGTCCGCCAGCTATAAAGGGCTCCGCTTTGGGGTCGCCGGCATCCAGGAATATAAACAGTTGCCCCTGTTTCCCGTTATTCAAGTGACAAAAACCCCATCTAGTCGTTTTTTTATCAACTGTTGACATTTGAGGCCCTGTTTATTGACATAATTGGCACAAGCACCTTGGGTGCCCTTAATTAGACAAAGGAGTCTTTATGTCAAGTGCTGCATCTTCGAGTGCATCGAAGAGCGGAGAAGTTTCCGCTCAGGTTGCACCGAGAGTATTCGATTGGAAGAGCGCTTTTAGTTTGGCGTTTGCGTTTATCTCCCCCATAGTCGCACTCTATGGGATTTTCTTTTTAGTCTTCCTGGCAGCTGGACCCGCTTCCATTTGGGCTTTTGCAATCGTGTTGGTCGCTCAAATATTTGTGGCCGCTGTCTTCGGGCAGTTAGCCTCGAAGTGGCCATTCGCCGGAGGAGTCTACGCTTGGACGAAGCGACTTCTCGGTGCAACAACCGGTTGGTTTGCCGGTTGGGCATACATGTGGACACTGATGATTGCAATCGGATCTGCGGCATACATAGCGATGCTATTCGTTCCGGTAGTTCTTGGAATCGAACCTTTCGACCCATTGTCTCAAGTTCTATGGGCTTCGGTATTCGTACTTGTGGGAACTTTACTTAATCTTCTCGGCACTAAAGTGCTAAAAGCTGTGGCAATAGTCGCGGTGATAATCGAGGTAATTGGAAGCATCGGCCTAGGAACCTACCTGTTGCTGTTCAAGCAGACACAACCGGTATCCGTCATATTTGAGACTTTCGGTTCAGGTTACGGTGAGGGTCCTTGGATTTGGAGCGGCTTGCTAGCAGCGGTTGCATTCGTTGGCTGGGCATTCGTAGGATTCGAAAGTGCCGGGGACATCGCAGAAGAGGTCAAGGATCCAGAGCGCGCGGTACCCAAGGCTATGATTCTTTCGATACTCATAGTTGGTTCAGTCGTCTTGTTCTCAGCGCTTGCTGTCATTCTTGCGATGCCAAACATCGAAGCTGCGGTGACAGGAGAGTCTGCCGACCCTGTCGCTGACACCATCATCCATCACCTTGGTGCTGAGGTAGTGGTTCCGCTATTCGGAATGTTCGTGCTAGCTTTCATGGCAACATTTGTCACCGCACAGGCTGCAGCATCTCGAGTAATTTGGGGCTTCGCTAAAGACAACATGCTTCCTGGAAGCGCTGCTCTAAGCAAGCTATCTACCAAGTCTAAGATTCCGGCAAATGCGATCGTCGTCACAGCGGTGGTTCCGATTCTCGTGATCTTAACTTCTCTGTGGGGCGCAGGCTACTCAACGTTGGTACTGTTCGCTATTGCCGGTTTCTACATCTCCTTCGCGTTCCCAGTTCTAGGTCTGGTTAAGAGTCAATACGACGGAACATGGAAGCCAGGTGTATTCAACCTTGGAAAGTGGAGCAAGCCAGTAACACTAGTAGCTGCAATTTGGTTGCTCTTCGAACTCGTAAACATCTCCTGGCCGAGAGATACATCAGCTCCTTGGTATGTCCAGTATGGAGTGATTATCATCGTTGCGGTGATTACCTTGGTAGGCGCCTTGATTTACTCGTCACGAAAAGACGTAATCAAATCAAGTAATTCCTAAAGTTAGAGAATATCTAGAGAAAGGACGCGTCAGTGAACAACAACGTAACCGCAACCGGAAGGCGCGTCCTTTCTTTGGATTCTAAACAGCTAGGACATATCCGACACATCATAAGGCTCAGCAAACAAGCGCCTGGCGATTGGTCTGACATGGGTCCGTTCGATCCAACCAATGAGGGTGATGACGCATATCGGTATCAGCTGGCGTACATGGCTTACTCTCTCGCAGTTGTTCAGCAACAGTATCTCCCCGCTTATCGAGAGCTGTTAAAGGAAACATTTCAAAGACTCATAGAAAAGATGATGCGTCACGACGTTTGGGGATACTGGGAGCTGACCAGTAAGGGAAGCAAGGTAATGGACCCCGACCTGGAAGAACTCATCGAGGGCTGGGTTGATCCCGTGGTCGGCAAAAACGTGATGTACAGCGGGCACCTTTTGATGATGGTAGGTCTTTACGAGATGCTCTATCGAGATGGTCGCTACAACAACGAAGGTTCCTTGACCTTCATGTGCCGGCCTCCCTTCCGTGGCCTAGGTCCGCAGGACTTTCCCTACGACTTCCATAAGTTGGCTGAAGTTATTGAGGCACAGTTTTCCGCATCGCACGGAATGGGTTGCGAGTGTGAGCCTAATGGCGTCTTCGTCTATTGCAACCAGTTTGCTTTGATGGGTCTGAAACTATACGACCATGTCTTTGGTACCAACCGGTCCGAGAAACTCTTCAAGCAGTTTAAAAAAGCTTGGGGGGAAAAGTCGACTCTGTTTAAACCGGTCGGCAACGGACAACTTCCGGTTTTCTATGCGGTCAGGCAAGATGAGGTGATAACTGAGGCCGGTGAAGACAACAAAGAAGCAGCTTCAGTTGTGTCCTGGGGTCCTATGCTGCACATCTGGGAGCCCGAATATGTTGAGTCACTATACCCTCAGGTAATTCAAGAGGTTCGGGTAAAGACCGAGGCGGGGTTTGGTGTCAGCCTTGAACAATTCCACAGGACCCACCTCCAGTACCAGGAGAAGCCTTCGATGGATTTGGTCGATCCAATGATGTTGGGTGTGCATACTCATGGAATGCTCGGATTATTGGCAGCGGAAATGGGTGACGAGGAGACAAAGGCCGGCTTGCTTGCGCATGCTGACAACGCTATGAACCCAACCTGGAAAGAGGGCGGGCTCTTCTACCCGCGCTGCGACGACCTAAAAACTGAAAGTTATGTCACATGTGTAACCGGTAACGCGTTAATCGCAGCGACAAGGTTAGTGACTAAAAACGGACTATCAGATTTGTTGAACCGCCCATGGGGCAAGAAGGAACTGGAGGCCCCCACCATTAACGGCATCCCTTATCCTGAGGCTCTCGTATCGCGCGCTGTCCACTTGCAAGGCGGAATCGAGTTCGAAGTCGTGCCATCAGGTATTGAGGCAATCAGTTTCGACTATCTTGTGGCGGGCCTTGCTCCTTCATGTCGCTTTACGGTTACCACGAATTCAGATCGCGGTGAAGAGACTCAGGAAGTTCAATCTGACGTATCTGGAAATCTAACACTTAAGGCGATACTCGACGGAAAGCTCTCGATTCGCGTCGAGGCCGTCGCATAAGAGCAAACGAAGAATATATGTATTGCAAGCTGATTGATGCGGGTTCGGAGTCGAATGACGGCTGTTATTTTAGAAAATTCGAAAGGACTTACTGTGGATAAAGAATCTAGTTTGACGGTAGTTCGCAGACGTGACCTGATTCCCGGAAAGATTGTCGAGCTTCGCCTTTCGAATTCTCGGGGAGAGAAGATTCCAAGTTGGGAACCCGGCGCACATATTGAGCTAACTCTTCCCTCGGGCATAGTGCGCCAGTACTCGCTCTGCGGCGACCCTTCCGACGATTTCTACACGATAGCCGTTCTCAGAGAAGATAACTCTCGAGGCGGTTCAATAGAGGTCCACGATGAAATCCAAGAAGGCACTGAACTGATGGTTCGAGGGCCGAAGAACCATTTCAAGCTAGTGCCCGGAAACCTGACAGTCTTCATGGCCGGCGGAATTGGAATCACTCCGCTATTGCCGATGATGCGCTTGCTCTCCAAGCAGGGTAAGCCTTGGGTCTTGCACTACGGCGGTAAATCATTAGCGGCGCTTGCATACCTTGATGCCCTTCAACTAATGGAGGACAACGAGATCAGCATCTACCTCAAGAATGAGACGAGGAGGATTCCGGTTTCTGATATCGTCTCAACTCTTTCCACCGATGATGCGATATATGTTTGTGGCCCAGAATCGATGATCTCAGAGGTAGAAAAGGTTGGAGCCGAGTCTGGAATCAGGGTTTGCCTAGAAAGATTCGGACCCGCTCCGGGAGACAAGCCAGAAATAAATGGGGAATCGTTCGAAGTCGAATTGGCCAGAAGCGCAAAAGTGCTTACGGTTCCCGCAGACACCAGACTCATCGACATAGTTCGAACTGTTGTCCCGAGCGTTCCGTTCTCTTGCGAGGAGGGTTACTGCGGTTCTTGCGAGACCGGAGTCCTAGAAGGTGTTCCTGACCATCGAGACAGCATCCTCTCTCCGCAAGAAAAATCCAATAATGACTGCATGATGATTTGTGTCGGTAGGTCAATGACACCGAGACTCGTTTTAGACATCTAATTAGTAGGAGAACAATTGTCATCAGCAAATAGAGAACTCGGCTTTACGCTTTCCGACCCGGCATTCTGGGCCAGGACCGATCAGGCTGACGCTTTTAAGCTATTGAGGGACCAAGCGCCAGTGTCATGGCACGAAGAGATTCCATCAGCATGGTTCCCCGAGGGTGGTAGAGGTTTTTGGTCAGTCGTTCGCCACGCTGAGGTCACCACGGTAAGTAAAGACCAAGAGACTTTCACTTCTGGGTTTGGCACTGAAATAGTTGACATGACCCCAGAGGAACAATTGACATTTGGTGGGATGCTAAATATGCACGCACCGCAGCATGCAAAATATCGCGCGATTGTAAATCGTGTTTTGACTCCACGCACCGTTGAGGCCATGAGCGAAGACATTGATAGACAGGCAATTGCAGCAATTAATAGAGTCGCCGAAAAAGGGAGCGCAGATTTTGTCGACGACATTGTTGGCGATTACCCGGCACAAATCATTGGTGACCTGTTAAGCGTGCCTGAAGAAGACCGAGCCAAGTTGATTGACTTGACTGTCACGGCACTTTCCGCCTATGGCACCCAACATGCCTATAGCGCTTACCTAGAGATTATTGATTATGCACTCGAGCTCATTGATGACGTAAGGACTTCCGGGCACGACGACAACTTTCTAGGGAAGCTCCTAACTGCGGAAGTCGACGGTGAGTCGATGTCCGATAAAGACATCGCAATCTTCTTCGCGCTGCTGCTAACCGCTGGTATCGAGACAACGGCATCGACGCTCGCAACCGGCTTCTACGGCCTGAGCCTAAATCCTGAGCGAAGGATAGAACTGCAGAACAACTACGAAGCACTTGCACCTGCCGCCATCGAGGAATTAATTCGTTGGGTATCTCCGGTCAAACACTTCAGAAGAACTGCCACCAAAGATGTCGAACTCGGAGGTCAGAAGATAAAGTCGGGCGACAAAGTTGTCATGTGGTACAACAGTGCTAACCGCGATGCAACCGTCTTCGATAACCCCGATGTGCTGATGTTTAACCGGGAGCAAAACCCACACGTTGGATTCGGCGGCGGCGGCCCACACTTTTGCCTCGGAGCGGTGCTGGCCAGAAAGGAAGCCACCGTCTTCCTCAGAAGACTGTTCCAGATACTTCCTGATATAGAAGTATCTGGACCGGCAGAATTTGCCCAGTCCAACTTTGTGAACGCGGTCACAAAGCTACCTGTCAGTTTTTCTACCGCCCAGAGACTGGTTATCTAATGAGCAACGGCAAAGTAGCGGTGATTACAGGAGCTGCTTCCGGAATTGGAAGCGCCGTCGCGAAGCGATTTATTGCTGAGGGTTTCGAAGTGTGGGCTATGGACCTTAAGGAACCCGCCGACTCTTCACTGAGTTTCGTGGCGGCGGACTTGTCGGATGTAGAGTCCCTCAAGGCAGCGGTCGCAAAACTTCCAAAGCAAATAGATGTTCTAGTCAACGCCGCCGGAGTATCGGGCCTGCTTCCTATTCCCACTGTGATGAAGGTCAACTTTTACGGACTACGCGCACTGACCGGAATGCTTTCACAGAGGATCACCTCTGGAGGAGCAGTAGTTAACATCGCATCCACATCTGGCTGGTTTTGGCGCGATCACATCGATGAGCTGCAGGTTGTTATTGGCGCGCATTCTGAATCAGAAATCACTGAAGCGATCAACTCACACGTGGCCGACGGGTACACCGCCTATGCCAGAAGTAAAGAGGCTGTCGTAGTTTGGAGCGCGATGGCCGCGCAGGAATTTTTGGGACGGTTCCGCGTAAATAGCGTTAGCCCAGGACCGGTTCAGACGCCTCTGCTAGATGACTTTTATGAGGCGATGGGACACGAGGAACTTGATCCGCTAACCGCCAGGGCTGGGGGAAGAAATGGACTTCCGGATGAGATTGCCGACGTCATTTTCTTCCTTGCGAGTAACCAGGCGCGTTGGATCAATGGCACAGATGTGCCGGTCGACAACAGTGCAGAGGTTTCAGAATTTCTCGCAGCCAAGGGATTTATTGAAAGGCTGGTCAAACAGTGAAGCTAGGTTCCATAGACGTTCCAAACCAGTTGCTAATTGACGGTCAATGGCAAGATTCCAGTGATGGTTCTGTAGTCAAGGTCGAGAATCCCGCGAATAAAAAGCTTCTAGGTGAGGCATCATCGGCTACGGTGCAAGATGGACTTCGCGCTGCAACTGCCGCGCAGGCTGCCTTCCCTGCTTGGCGAAAAACTAACCCCAGGGCTAAGGCCGAGATACTAAGGCGCTGCTTCGAGTTGATGATTGAGCGCAAGGAAATAATTGCCGAGCTGATTGTTCTAGAAAACGGAAAGCCCTACTCTGAGGCAGTTGCAGAAGTTCACTACGCGGCTGAATTCTTTCGCTGGTTTGCCGAAGAAGCAGTCAGGCTTCCGGGCCACATTTCAACTGCTCCAGTTACCGGAAGAAAGATAATTGAAATTTCTGAGCCAATCGGTGTTGCACTACTGATTGCTCCTTGGAATTTGCCGGCGGCGATGATTACCAGAAAAGTAGCGCCAGCTTTGGCCGCCGGTTGCACTGTCGTGATCAAGCCCGCCAGTGACACCTCATTTACTGCGCTATACCTGGGCCAACTCATGATCGATGCAGGAGTGCCTGCGGGAGTTGTCAACATCATTCCAACAACGGACCACGATGTGGTCTCAGAGCTTATTCGTGACAGCGCGGTTAGAACTATTTCATTTACAGGTTCAACCAGAATCGGTCAACTTCTAATGCGAGAAGCCGTCGACCGAGTTTTGCGATGTTCGATGGAGTTGGGCGGCAATGCGCCGTTCATCGTTTTCGACGACGCCGATATCGATCTAGCGGTATCCAGCGCGATGATTGCCAAGATGAGACACAACGCAGAGGCCTGCACTGCGGCCAATAGGTTCATCGTTCAACGTGGCGTGCATGATGAGTTCGTGCAAAAGTTTTCGCAGAAGATGTCCGAACTTAAAGTTGGAAGCGGAATGGATCCGAATACCCAGGTGGGGCCACTGGCCAGTGCGTTAGCCCTAAAGGGAATGGAGACAATACTCGAGCAGGCGGTTGCCAACGGAGCTCGGGTAGTAACCGGCGGTAGCAAAGGATCAGATGAAGGTCATTACTTCTTGCCGACCGTGCTGACGGGTGTCGAGGCTGATTCAGAAATTTTGAAGACGGAAATTTTTGGACCGATTGCTCCGGTAATTGCTTTTGACACCGAGCAAGAGGCAATTGAAATGGCTAATTCAGTCGACGTCGGGTTAGGTTCCTATATCCACACCAAAGACATCGCAAGGGCGATGCGGGTTGCCGAGGAACTAGAGGTCGGAATGGTTGGAGTGAACACCGGCATCTTCTCGGACCCAGCGGCTCCTTTTGGCGGAGTGAAGCAAAGCGGCATCGGGCGCGAAGGCGGACGTCATGGAATCTTGGAATTTATCGAAACCAAGTACATAAACGTGTCTTGGGACTCATAGATGACTGAACTCAGGGTTGCGATTCCCGCCGACATCACGGCTTGGCTCAACAAAGTGTCGGCCGGTGGTTTCGGTTCTGTAAACGTGATCGCTTCCGGTGAGCAGACCTTCGAAGTTTTTGATCCTGGTGCAGCTTCGCGACTTGCCAATCTGCCCGTCAGTTCTAAGACTTCAGTTGAGCAGGCGATTTCTAGAGCAAGGAAGAGTTTTGAATCAGGCATCTGGAGCAAGACCAGTCCGGATGATCGAGAGAAGGTGCTTCTAGCACTGGCAGCGCTAGTCGAGCGTGACTTCGATTTTCTTTCTAACCTAGAAGCTCTCGATACTGGAAAACCTTTGGCCGAGGCGATGCTTGATATCCAAGAGGTTGCCACCGTAATTCGCTATTACGCTGGCTGGGCCAACAAGGTTTCTGGTCAAACTATTGCCACAGCAATCAATCTTTCAGCAATGACGGTCAGAGGGCCGGTCGGAGTGTGCGCGGCGATAACGCCTTGGAACTATCCGCTCCCGATTCTGATTTATAAACTGGCCCCCGCGCTTGCCTTCGGAAACTCATTTGTTGCTAAGCCTTCTGAGCTCGCCCCACTTTCCGCAATTTACTTTGTTGGACTCTGCGCCGAGGCTGGGGTGCCAGATGGAGTAGTGAATCTATTACTAGGTGCCGGTCAGACCGGCTCGGATTTGGTTTCAAGTAGCGGCCTGGACAAGATTGCTTTCACCGGTTCTTCCCGAACCGGACAGGCCATAATGGCAGCGGCCTCAAAGAACACGACGAAGGTGACTCTAGAGCTAGGTGGCAAGAGTCCCCAGCTAGTCTTCGCCTCCTGCGACATCGACAAAGCAGTTGCTGGGGTCGCAATGGGAATCTGGACCAACGCCGGTCAAGTTTGTGTTGCAGGTAGCAGGTTGATTATCGAAAAATCTATCAAAGAAGAATTTCTCAATCGACTTATTAAAGTTGGCGAAGACTACTTTGTTGGTCACAGTCTGGACGCTAGAAGTTCTATGGGCCCGATAATAAGTGCAACTCAGTTGGATAAAATCACCTCCGCACTTGATGGTGCAAAAAAAGATGGCGCTGTGTTGCATTTGCTAGGCAAATCCTCTGAGCTACCAGGACACTTTCTTAATCCGATAATCGTCGAGGGTCTTGCAACTTCACACTCTATGCATCAGGAAGAAATCTTCGGTCCGGTGCTGACCGTCAGCTCTATCGAAAGCGAGTCGGAGGCGATTGCGATTGCAAACTCGACTCGCTATGGTTTGGCAGCCGGGGTTTGGACTGGCAAGGCAGGACAGGCACAGCGGGTTGCACGCGAAATAGATGCCGGGACCGTCTGGGTTAATACCTATGGCGCATTCCATCCGACGCTTCCCTTCGGTGGAACAAAGTCCTCGGGCTTTGGTCGCGAACTTGGGGAGTCGGCAGTGGATGGATACACAGAACTGAAAACGATAGTCGAAGACATTTCCAAAGCGGAGGAAAACTGATGGTTAGAGGATTCAAGCGAACCAGCAATGGCGACATACTGGGACAGATTGCCACAACCGAGGTGCCGCGCTACTCTGCTCCAGGAACCTTTGGACTGATCCCAGACCACAGGGAAGTTACCGGAGCTCAGGTTGGCATTCTTGGTGTTCCATTTGATTCCACTGTCAGTTACAGATCTGGAGCCAGGTTCGGACCTGAGCACATTAGAAATGCATCGAGGTTGCTTCGACCATACAACCCGGAGGCAAACAAGTGGCCGTTCCTTGGCCAGCAAGTGGCAGATCTCGGAGACGTGGCATTTAATCCGTATGACATCGTCTCCGCTCTCGGTTCGATTGAGTCTGCGGTGCTCGAGGCTCTCGAGTTCGCACCGAAGACTCTGATCCTCGGAGGCGACCACTCGATTTCTCTGCCGGTACTTCGAGCACTCTCTCGTCGGCACGGACAGATTTCTGTCATTCACTTTGACGCGCACCTAGACACCTGGGACACCTACTTCGATCAGCCTTACTTGCACGGCACCCCGTTCCGCCGCGCATCGGAGGAGGGACTTCTGGACAGAGAAGGTTGCGTTCACGTCGGAACTCGCGGTGGACTCTACGGAAACACTGACATGCTCGAAGACAAGACTCTCGGGTTTATGACAATTCGCTGCCACGAGTTACACCTAGACGGTGTTGAGGTAGCAATCGAAAGAATTAAGCAGCGCGTCAAGGATCGTCCAGTTTATGTCTCGGTTGACATTGACGTTTTAGACCCGGCCTACGCGCCGGGCACCGGAACTCCGGAGCCCGGAGGGATGGCCACTTGGCAGCTTCTACACATGCTTCGTTCGTTCTCCGGCATGAACATAGTCGGAGCCGACATCATGGAGGTGGCTCCAGCCTACGACCACGCCGAGATCACCGGATTTGCCGCAGCTCACGTCGGATATGAATTGCTTTCTGCATGGGCACCTGAGCCTGGTGCTGGAGAAATCAAAACTCGCTAGAGCACAAGTTCTTTAACTGCTGAGCCCTGCTCTTTTCAGTATGCCCTTAGCCTGAATCATTATTGGCTTGTCGACCATCTGGCCTCCGACCTGTGCGGCACCTTCGGTTGATGCCAAAACCGTTCTTGCCCATTCGATCTTTTCTAGGGATACTTCGAAAGCCTGGTGAACTGGTTCAATCTGAGCCGGGTGAATCACAAGCTTGCCACCGAAGCCCAGTTCATTGGCGTGTTTCGCCTCTGCAAGAACCGCGTCCATATCTTTGATGTCTGCGGATGGCGAGTCCCAGGGCCTCGATATACCAGCAGTAATAGAGGCTAAAAGAATTCGAACCCTTGCGTGGTCGTGTAGCACGGGCGAGCTAGAGCCCATCTCGGCGGCAAAGTCCATGCCACCGAAGGCGAGTTTATGAACTCGCGAGTCGGCTGCAATCTCATCGACGTTTTTTAGTCCAAGTCCCGACTCGACGATTCCGATCAAGGAGAGATTTTTCGGAAGGTTTGGAAGGTTATTCACTAACTCAACTTTTGGAACCAAGATGGCAATAAGGTTTGGATTGATATTCGAAGCATCGATTAGAGAAGGAAGTTCTACCTTGAGTCGGTCGCTGTTTACTCTAACAATTAGTGGGCATCCCGCTGAGAGTAGATTTGTTTTCAGAGCCTCGAGCACGTTAGAAAGTGCGATGTCCTTATCGACATCTAGTACCGAGTCTTCGAGATCGAGGATCACCAGATCTGCTCCCGAAGCCCTAGCTTTGTCAAAGCGCTCTGGCCTGACGCCTGGAACAAATAATGCGGTGCGAGAAAGATCAAGGGCCTCGTGAATAGACAATTATGAATCCCCTCTCAGGCGGGGCTTCGATAAATGGATTGGTTTTTTATCGTCGGGCTTGAAGAAGTCGTTACCTTTGTCATCGATTACTACGAAGGCCGGAAAGTTTTCGACCTGGATCTTGTAGACGGCTTCCATACCTAGGTCCTCGTGGTCGATAGATTCGACCGAGTGAATATTCTCTTGTGCAATTAATGCCGCCGGCCCTCCGATGGTTCCGAGATAAAAGCCGCCGTTTTCGGCGCAAGATTTAGTGACTATAGAAGATCGGTTTCCCTTGGCAAGCATCACCATAGACCCGCCTGCTTCTTGCAACATTGGCACGTAGCTATCCATTCTGCCGGCGGTTGTGGGCCCAAATGATCCGGTGACGTAGCCTTCTGGAGTCTTAGAAGGACCGGCGTAATAGACCGGGTGGTTCTTCATATAGTCGGGAAGGTCTTGGCCGGCGGCCAACATTTCGCGGAACCTGGCGTGGGCTATGTCTCGGGCCACGATCATCGGTCCAGAAAGAAGTACTCTGGTCCCCACCGGAAGAGCACTGAGTCTCTTTTGAATTTCCTTCATTGGAAGCGTGAGGTCAATCGCTGTTGAGTCACCTTTTTCCATCGCCGAAAGTATGTCTTGTTCTGGCAGGTGCTTTGCTGGATCGTGCTCCAGTTGCTCGATGTGCACGCCCGATTCATCGATCCGGGCCAGGACCTGTCGGTCTGCAGAACACGACACAGCAATCGCTATCGGAAGCGAACCGTTATGGCGAGGAAGTCTAATGACGCGAACATCATGGCAGAAGTATTTTCCGCCGAACTGAGCTCCAAAGCCCATTGTCTGCGTGAGCTCGAACACCTTTTTCTCAAAGTCGAGGTCGCGGAATCCGGAACCCGTCGTTCCTCCCTCAGCTGGTAGCTCGTCTAGGTAGTGAGCAGAGGCGAGCTTCGCAGTTTTGAGTGCAAACTCTGCAGTCGTTCCGCCAATAACTACAGCCAGGTGGTACGGAGGACAGGCGGCTGTACCAATACTCTCAATCTTTTCTTTTAGGAAATCCAGCATTCTAGTTTCGTCGAGTATCGCCTTAGTCTCCTGATATAAAAAAGACTTGTTGGCGCTTCCGCCCCCTTTGGCCATAAACAGAAACTCGTAGCTTGGCCCCTTGGACATCTTGATGTCAATCTCGGCCGGCATGTTATTGCCGGTGTTCGTTTCTTCCCAGAGCGTTTTGGGAGACAACTGAGAGTATCGAAGGTTAAGGTCTTTGTATGCGCGATAGATTCCCTTAGACAGGTGCGCCTCGTCTTCGCCGTCGGTCAACACCTGATTACCTCGCTTAGCAAAAACGATTGCCGTTCCGGTGTCTTGACACATCGGTAAGACTTGACCGGCCGATACGTTAGCGTTCTTTAGTAGATCCAGGGCAACGAACTTATCGTTGTTGGAGGCCTCCGAGTCGAACAGGATTGAGCTCAGCTGCTCAAGGTGCGATTTCCTTAGGTAGAAGTTGACTTCCTTAAATGCCTCGTAGCTTAGGTCCTCAAGTGCCTGTCCTGATATCTCCAGGAAGCTTTGGTCACCGATCTGAGCGGTTTTCACCCCTGCGTCACCCAACGGCCTAGACTCGAACGTCTTCCTGCCTAATGGCAAAAGCTCGGAGTATTGATAATCTTCCATCTAAATAGTCTGCCACGTTATAGAAAATCGGGAGAAACCCTCCCGAAATGGCTCTATAGAGGCGTGCAAACCGAAAATCGCTGCCACTCAGGCTCCAAATAAAGGTTGTGGGTTCGAGTCCCTCCAAGCGCACGATAGCCCGGTTTCTTCTCACGAGGACCGGGTTTTCGCACAGGCTGATTTCTCAAGGGTTTTGAGGATTCTGCCTTTCAGCGGATGAATCAAAATCTATGGCGTCATACCGAGCATCGTGAAAAACATCATATTCATGTTGTGTGTTAACCCTGTTTTGCCGGCTTGTTGATCGTACGAGTGATTTAAATCAAGGTAAAAATCGCCAAGGGGGGTGCCATCACTTTGGTAGGTGCCAAACATCTGCCAAACTGCGCTTCCAGACTCAATTCCTGGTTCTATAGCTAGAGATAAGACCTCGACGCATGTTTGCTGGGCCTGATCTTCATTTCCTGAAAGCATAACCAGAGGAATGTTTCCGTCTGCTTGGCCATCCCTAAACTGGGTTGCTCCTAATGTCGTAGCCCAGTTGATTAAGTCACTACATTCGGCATCGGCGGAGTCTGTAATCAATGATTTCTGAAACCAGACTTGAAAGTTTTGCTGATTCCCCGCATCACTGAGCCAATTTCCACCCTCAACATCTCCAGCTGAATAGCCAAGAGGGGGTGTCGCGACTGCGGCATCTATAATTTTTCGCGCCTTGGCAGAATCTGAACCCGGGCCACAAGCCTGGAAAGTCAATAGCAGTATTAGCCCCAGTGCTATTGCAACGAGTGCTTTTCGCATTTAACCGCCTAACGTATGTGTATTTGAGCAGTTCTGCGAAACCAGGGAGGGTTTAGCGTGCTAGACCCGAGTATGGCAGGTCGGCTGCCTGAGTCAATGCAAACGGGAACGGTCTCAAGATAAGAGATTTGGTGTTTGAATCTACTTCTGCTAATCCACGGGGAGCTTTAGAACCCGACCGAGCCGAGCCACTGCTGAGTTGAGAGAACCTACCGGGTTCACCTTTGTAAAGAGGAACAGCCCATAGAGGGCGAGGGCGGCCCAGGGTGCGAAGAGCGCTGTGGTCAAAGCGATCGCTCCATAGACGGTCAGCAGCACACTATAAGCCGAAGCCATTTTCTGTAATTCTTTTCCGGTGAACGGTGAATCACTTGTCACGGTTAGAGGTCGTTTTTTCATGGCGAGCAAGAAGAGCAGTTGCATTGGCCCTTCAATGAAAATTAGAAGACCAAAGTAAAACACGGCTGTTGCCATGTTGGGGGTATTTATGTTCTCGCCCAGTAGTGCCGCTCCTGCTGGAACCAGAGCCGCAATCATGAAACCAAGTCCATGGTGCCAGACCATGAGCGCATGCGGTTTCCCGGCGAATTGTGAGTAGACGTGGTACTGATACCAAACCGCGTAGAGCACAAAGAAGCCCATTAGAAACGAGAAGAATATTGGCCATTCGTGCAACAAAGCGCTATTCAAATCAGGCTCTTCCGAGATCTTCATGACAGCGCCGACAAGGTCGAGCCCTAAGAGCGTTAGGGCGATGGCATAGATGCCGTCACCTAATGCATCAATTCGAGAATGCTCTATGTCGGGAAATTTCTTGGCCATTACATCTCCTAATTTTGAAAAATACTAGCAGCGCACCGATGTTTCTATAGCAACGCGCGACGGTTAGATTGAGCTGTTTCTCGATTCGAGCACGGCCATCGCGGCATTGTGTCCGGCGATTCCGCTAACAGCACCACCGCGCCTAGCTGTCGAACCGCAGAACAGAATGCCGTCAACGCCTGAGTCAACACCCCAGCGTTGAGAGGATGTTTCGAACATTGCGTCATCTTTCGCGAAAGGCCAACTCAGCGGCGCGTGAAAGATGTTTCCACCGGGCAAGCCGAGCGCATCCTCAAGATCTTGCGTTGTCTTGGTCTCAATGCATGGCTGGCCGTCAGCATCGATTAGCAACAAATCACGAATGTCTTCTGCGAGCACCGAGTTGATCGAAGCAATTGCCGCCTGCTCGAGTGCATCGCGCATCTCATCGTGATTGCGACCGGCAAGCAGCGTATGTGGTGTGTGCAGAGCAAACACCGTCAGTGTTTGCGCCCCAGATGCCTGCAGCTCTGGTCCGAGAATGCTCGGGTCGGTTAGCGAATGACAATAAATCTCGCATGGCAGCGGGTTAGGAATCTCGCCGCGAACCGCCTGATCGAATGCCGTTTGAAGTTGTTCGAAATTCTCGTTGATGTGAAAGGTGCCGCCGAAAGCCGCAACCGGGTCGGTTCCTGACTTTAGTTTCGGCAAACGCTTTAGCAACATGTTCACCTTGACCTGGGCACCTTCGATGCTGTGCTTCGAGGATTGCCCGAGCAGCGCATGCAAGACCGGTTCTGAAACGTTCGCCAGAATATGTCTTGCCGAAACCGAATTAGTTTCGCCGTTCTCGCGATAACTAACCGTGCGAGTTTTGCTGACGGCTGACTCCGTGCTGATCGAGAACACGTCACAACCAGTTTTGAGTTCGGCACCAAGTTCACGTGCGCGGTTTGCCATCGAGGTGGTCACAGCACCCATGCCGCCAACTGGAATGCTCCACTCGCCGGTTTCGTTGCCAATCACGTGATACAAAAAGCAAATGTTCGCATCGAGTTCCGCGTCATGATTCGACGCGAAGGTTCCGATTAGTGCATCGGTCATCACAACACCGCGAACCAGGTCACTCTCGAAAGTGTTCTCAATTGTTTGGCCAATTGGTTCGACGAAAAACTCTCGCCATAGTTCGGGCCCGAGAAGTTCGGCCACCTCGCTCTCGGTGCGCAAAGGTTCGAGCACCGTGCCAAAAAGTTTTTGTGCGATTAGCTCGGTTTTGGCATAGAACTCATTCCATCGATCAAAGTCGCTAGCCGCGTTTATCGATGCGAAAGACGCTTCTGTAGCACCGGCGTCATCCTTGTCGATAAGCAACCCATGGCCAGTTGCAGGGTCGGGGGTGAATGAACCAAAGCGACGAGGTGCGAGTTCGACCTCGAGACCTAGGTCTTTGATGATTTGTTTTGGCAGCAGGCTCACTAGGTATGAGTAACGCGAGAGCCTGGCGTCGATTCCCTTGAAAGACTTGGCAGATATAGCTGCGCCGCCCAGGACGTCTTGCTTTTCCAACACCAAGACAGAAAGCCCGGCCTTGGCGAGATATCCAGCGGCAACTAGGCCGTTGTGGCCCCCACCGATAATCGCGACGTCGAAGTTCGAATCAAACATTCGCCAAGTTTAGATTGCTGAAACTCATACTTCTGAATTGAGTGCGGTTGTCTACTTAGTGGGTCTTCTAATTTTTGACCGGGAGACTCATCACTTGAAGGCCGGTGCTTGAAATTCTCGTGCTTTGCAAAAAGTACCCTTCAGGGAACATTACGAGAACGCGTGACAGCATCGTTACAAAAACTGTTATGCAAGCACCTATCTCTCCTATTAGTTAGGGTGCGAACGACATACTATTCGACTAAGACAATGTCTTCTATTGGAGGAAATTTTATGAAAAACAAGACAGTTAGAGCTCTAATTTCATCTGTTTTCGCTGCAGTTCTTGTCATGACTTCTATGTCAGCACCAGCTATGTCAGCACCGGCCAAACCGGCCGTGACATCGATCAAAGTTGGTGTGACTGCGATTAACTCAATGGGTGCAATTCAGTACGCGCAAGACAGTGGAATTTTCAAAAAGGCCGGAATTAATGTGAGCGAATTTGTCACATTCCCCGCTCCGCCGGCTTCGATAGCCGCACTAAACAGCGGGAGCGTGCAATTCGTTTACGCCCCTTCGATTCCAGTACTTAATTCACTTTTCAACGGTGGCCTTAAGCTGAAAATTGTTGCCGCTGCAGACGGCTACCTCAAGTCTGATGTACTTGCTGCCCAGGCTGATCCTTCGCTAGCTGGTCGTCTCGACGACACTGGTGTCTGCATTGCCAAGAGCGGCAAAGTAAAGCGCTGGAAGGACCTAGCAGGAAAGACAGTCTCAGTTCCTGCCCGTAAAGCTCAGGGTGAAGTAACTATTGCCGCTTCAGTATTAAAAGACGGCGGTGACCCAAACAAAATCAACTTTGTAACTCTTGGTTTTGGTGAAGTTCTATCTTCGGTTTCTAAGGGAGTAATCGACGCTGGTTTCGTAGTTGAGCCATTCACCTCACTTTGCGCCGCTAGCGAAGCAACTCTCAAGGGCCCAGGAGTGAACTTCTTCGACCAGGGTGGAGCAGTGGGGCTCTGGGTAACCACAGAAGAGCTTGCACTGAAAAACCCAAAGTTGGTAGCTGCTTTTGAAAAGTCAATATACGCAGCAGGCGCAGCGGGTATGGCTGCAAAGACAAAGGATGCAGTTCTTCGAGCTTCTTTGAAGATAACAAAGCAGACTTACGAAGTTGCAAAAGCAGCCAACTCGACCTTCTACCCAAAGACAGTCGTCACAGCAGAGATTCAGTCTGTTGCAGACAAGATGTTTGATCTCGGGTTCCTGAAGACAAGAAAACTAGTTCGTAAATATCTGCCATCAAGCACCGTCGGGTAATCACTACGTAGAGTGAGAAGGACCACCGATTAAAAGGCTAAAACGATTCCTTCCTGGAATTGTTTCGATGTTGGGTTTCTTGCTGATTTGGCAAGCTGCGACAACATTCGGACCTTTGGTCGGTGGTTCTTTGCCTACGGCCCTCCAAGCGGTGTTGTCGCTCGGCGATATTCTTGCCGAACCAGACACCTGGGAGGCAATTGGCAAAACCGTCTACATGGCTCTAACGGGTTTGTTTATCTCGATTTGTCTTGCAATTCCGGTTGGCGTTCTAATTGGCTTAAGTTCCGTGGCCTTTAAATCATCCAAGCTGGTCTTCGATTTTTTCAAAGTGATACCACCAATTGTGATCATTCCAATTGTGATTCTCGTGCTTGGACCAACTTCTGAAATGGGAATTTTTCTGGTGGTCTTTGCAACATTTTTCATGTTGGCCTCTCAGGCGGCCTACGGCGTTCGAGATACAGACCCAGTTTTGTTAGACACAATGAAGTGCTATGGCCTCAGCAAATTCGACCAAATTATTCATGCGCGAATTCCCGGAGCCCTCCCATTTATCGCAGTTGGTATCAGAATATCGGTTGCTGCTTCGATGATTGTGGCTGTCGTTGCTGGTCTGATTGGCGGTGCACCGAGTCTGGGTCGTGAAATGCTGCTCTATCAGAGCTCGGGTCAGCCGGGCAAAACCTTTGCAACGGTTCTTGTCTTCGGTTTGTTGGGTCTAGCTTTTGCTCGGTCTTGGGCCTTTCTCCAACGCAAACTGATTTTTTGGACAGCAGCATGATTATGAAACGCCTTTCGAGCGCTGTTCTGGCCATATGGTTACCAATTTGCCTTGTTGTCGCTTGGTGGTTTGGCAGTGCGGACTCTACTGATCCGTTCTTTCCGCCGCTGAGCGTGATTTGGGAAACGTTCTTGGCCCTATGGGTGTTTGAACTGGTTCCAGTTCATGTTTTTCCAAGCCTGACAAACTTATTTACGGGCTTATCTGTGGGTGTGGCTATAGGCCTTTCAGTCGGTGTCTTTATTGGCACCAATGAGCGAGTTGCTAAGTACGTTGAACCAACTATCGATTTCATTCGTTCGATACCTGGAGTGGCCACAATCCCAATTTTCATCATGCTTTTTGGCCTCGACCCAATCATGCGAATTTCGGCCATCTCGTTTGCTTCGATCTTTCCCACTATGTTGGCTGCTATCCAAGGAATGCACCAGACAAACACAACGGTCATCGATACGGCTCGTGTTTTTAGGTTGAGCAAAGTTGACACAATCTTTAGAGTGCGCATTCCATCAGCTGGACCCATAATTGCGTCGGGAATACAGGTGTCGCTTCAGGTAGCGTTCGTGGTCACGATTGCCTCTGAATTGCTTGGCTCTGGCTTCGGATTAGGCGCGTTTACTCTCATTGCTACTGACTCGTTCATGATCACGGATGCTTGGACCGGGGTCATCTTGATGGGAATCTTAGGATTCATTGTTAACTTTCTCTTCGATTTAGTCGAGCGCAGAATGCTGCGCTGGTACCTGATGTCCAAGAAGATCGCTTAGGGAGAATCAATGAACAGTGATCAGCAGGTCATTTCTGTCGAATCCGTGCACATGGAGTACAGCACGCCTGGAGGTATTAAGAAGGTTCTAAGTGACATTTCTTTCGATCTTCCGAAGGGATCCTTTGCTTCAATCGTTGGGCCCTCAGGTGTTGGCAAAACAACTTTGCTCAGATTGCTGACAGGCCTTATGACTCCGACGTCGGGGGCAATCAAATTCAGGGGTTCGATCGTGACAACTCCGCCAAAAGGCCTTTCTGTGGTCCTGCAGGACTACACGCGTTCATTGATGCCTTGGTTGACTGTTGAGAAGAATATCGCTCTGCCACTCAGGAAGTCGGGGATGAGCAAAAAGCAAATAGCAGAAGCCATAGAAGTCGTTTTAGAAGAAGTCGGGCTTTCCGGAAATCAAAAGAATTATCCTTGGCAGCTCTCGGGCGGAATGCAGCAGCGTGTAGCGATAGCCAGAGCGATTGTAATGAAACCAGAACTCTTGATAATGGATGAACCATTTGCATCTGTCGATGCGCAAACCCGTTTTGATCTTGAAGACCTGGTCTTGAAGGTTCGAGACGACTTCAAGATAACGACGGTCATGGTGACCCACGATATTGATGAAGCCGTTTATCTGAGTGACTTTGTCATTGTTTTATACGGGACACCGGCAAAAGTTAAAGAAATAATCAAAGTTGACCTGCCGTTTCCAAGAAACCAAATTGCAACTCGTGGATCAAAGAAATTCTCAGACTTGCGAACAAAAATTTATGGCCAAGTTCGCGGTCTTCAGTAAATCATGCACGGCTCGTCAATCGTTCTTCGCAATGTTTGCCTCGAACCCTTTGACTCAGGCGCAGACACGGTAGTAATCGAAGGGCAATACATAACTGCCGTTGACACCTGGGATCAGCTACAAGATGCTCTGCCGAAAACGGCCAACTTTTATGACTGCGCCGGAAAAACGCTGCTCCCCGGAATCGACGACTCTCATTTGCACGCTTATCTGCTCGGTAGGCAACTTTTCGAGGTAAACGTGGGGCCAGACCGCTGCGCAGACGCCCAATCTATAAGGATTGCCCTGAAGTCAGTTCAAGATAAGTATTCGGGTTGGATTCGAGGCCACGGATGGGTTAACGGCAGAATCGTGGGTTCCGGGCCAGAAGGTACTGTGGCTGCTGCTGACCTCGACGACGTGGAGCTACTAAAACCGATTGTGCTATCGGACTTCAGTGCTCATCAGGCTTGGTGTAATTCGCTCGCACTGCAGCTCGCCGGTATTACCCGAGAGACCCCTGATCCAAGCGGGGGTGTAATCGTTCGTTACGCTGACGGAACACCAACTGGCCTACTCGTTGACGCAGCTGTGGCGTTGGTAACGAAGTTGATTCCAAAGCCAAAGCAAACAGAACGGTTGGATGCGCTTCGTGCCGCGCGAGACACGCTTCTTTCCCATGGAATCACTTCATTCACGGAGCCTGGCGTCGGTCCGGGTGCATCATCGCTCGGCGACGGATCGGCCGACCTAATTTTGATTGATGACTACAAAACGTTAGCGGCTGACAGCGAACTGAACCTTCGAGTGAACGTAATGCTGCTTTTTGGCGGACTCGGTGGCACCTCTGTAGATCACGTGCGAGAGGGTCTCGACGATTTTGGTGCGCCAGAGTTCACGGATCAACCAAACTTTGTTAACGTCTCTCAACTCAAAATATTTGCAGACGGCATCCCAGGAAGTCGAACAGCCTGGATGTCGGAGCCTTATGACAATCACGGTCACGGCTCATTAACGCTCGCAGGTGGCACAGACGCAGAGCGTCTCGAGACGCTCAAGGGTATTTTCGCAGCCGCGTCGAAACGAGGTTGGCAGATGGGTTTTCACGCAACCGGTGACGCAACAACATCTGCGCTAATTGATCTTTTATTGCAGAACAGATCTCAAGCCGATAAACGTCACTACGTTATTCACGGCGACTTCATAAACGATGAGGATGTTGCACGCATGTCCGAGTCTGGATTATTTTTGACATCACAACCGTCGATTCGATGGTTTGTATCTCGAAATGTCGAGTCAATTATTGGAGCCGAAAGATCTTCTAAGCGGCAACAGCTTCGTTCACTTGTTAAAGCAGGAGTGCCAGTTTCACTTTCGTCTGACGCACCCGTTTCGACGCCCGATTGGAAGTTGTCCTATGCGGCGGCTGTTTCTCGTTCGCTTCGAACAGAGCCCGACTACACCGATAACCAAAAGCTCACTCCCTTGCAGGCAATGACCGCAATGACTCAAACGCCGGCCAAACAGAGTGGTGCCGCAGCGTGGCGAGGCAGGATTGAGCCAGGCTATGTGGCAGACCTATTGTTGCTGAATAGAAGGATAGATTTTGGCGACGACCCCTGGTCTGTCATGGAGTCAAGCGTTCAGGCAACTTTTGTCGATGGCCGTCTAGTGTTCGGAGAAATATGAGCAACAAGAGTAAGAGACCTAATGTAATTGTGATTGTGGCCGACCAAATGCGTCACGACATGTTTTCTATTGCGGGTGGACCATTCAAAGCAGTGACTCCGAACCTGGATGCCCTGGCGAATCGTGGGATCAGATTCACAAACGCGTTCTCGGCGAACCCTACCTGCATGCCAAACCGTGCCTCTATTGCAACCGGGCGCTGGCCTTCAGTTCACGGAACTCGCACGAATGGCATCACATTCGACCAAAATGCCGAAACATTCATGAGATCTCTTCGTCGCGGTGGCTATGTGAACTACGCGATTGGAAAACTGCACCACCAGATTATGGGCGTGGTTTGGGAGGATTACCAAATTGAAGAAATCAAGATGCGTAATCCTCAGATATTCGAAGGGCTTCTCGATGCGGTGAAGCGCGGCGAGGGAGATTGGCAAAGCATGGAGAGGGCTGATCTTCATCGCAAGCAATTTATCGACATGCCGAGTGATTACTACGGCTACGACCATGTCGACCTGGTTGTCGGTCACGGAGACAGACCTTCGGGGCACTTCGCGCACTGGGCACGAAACAAGGGCGTAGACCTAGATGAACTCGCGGGATGGAAGAATTCCAAGGAGCGAAGCGAGAACGTCGTAGAGGTGTTTGTTAGTGAGGTTCCTGCAGAGCTGCACCCAAATGCATTCATCGTCGAAAAATTCACCGAGCGACTCAAGAGCGCCGTGCAACTAGATGACCCATTCTTGTTCTTTATCTCATTTCCTGACCCTCATCACCCGTTCGCACCTCCTAAAGAGTGGTACGACAAGTGGCGTGATAAAGAGGTATCAGTTCCCGAAGACTTTTTTGTGCACTCAAAAAATGCCCCAGACCACATTCGCGCGATGTATGACGCGGCTGGCTCTGCGAACATCGACAGCACGATGACTTGGGCCCCGACCGAGATTCAGATGCTCGACGTACTTAAGGCACAGTTGGCTCAAATTGAATTCATGGATGCGGCTCTCGGCAAGCTCATCGCTAGTCTCGAAGAACAGGGTGTTGCCGAGGATACTTTCATAATCTTTACCGGTGATCACGGTGACTTGATGGGTCAGCACGGCCTGATGCTCAAGCACTTTGTTCACTACGATGCCGTAACCCGTGTGCCAATGATTATCGCTGGCCCTGGAATCGAACCTGGTGTTGATGCAAGGTTGGTCTCAAGCGTAGACATCGCACCGACCGTGATTGAGCTTGCGCAAGCCGACAAATACTTGGGTTTGCAGGGAAGAGATCTGTTGAAAGACTCACCAAATTGGCGAACCGCATTGATTGTTGAAGAAGACCAACCATTTGGCATTGAGGGTTTGCCTGGCCCAGTGAAGATAAGGACTCTTGTAACCGAGGATTATCGATTCACGCTCTATGGCGGTACAGAACAAGCCGAACTATATGATCGAAGTCACAACAACAACGACCTAGACAATGTTTACCATTCGGCTGATGCTGAACGTGCAGAGGCCTATGAACGCATGACTCACGAGCTAATAGCAATATCTGATGAGGGTATTGCCCCAATAGCCGGAGCCTAGATGTTGGCAGTCGGCCTATTAGTCGGTGTTGTCATTGGAGCCGTGCTGGGAATTGTCGGTGCCGGCGGGTCCTTGCTTGCTACCCCGCTACTAGTACTGGTCGGAAATTTCACATTTGCCGAGGCTTCTACGGGCGCGCTCTTTGTTGTCTTTTTTGCCTCGAGCACGGCGTTTGTTTTGCGCAAGAGAGACAATTTGCACTGGAAAACAGCACTGATTGCGATCTTGCTGGGTTCAATCGGATCAATTCCGGGTGCTTGGCTGGCAACCCAAATCTCCGAACTAGCGTCGTCATTTGTTTTGATGGCTGTGCTAGCCCTTGCATCGTTCGCCACCTGGAATTCCGAGAAAACAAAATCTAGGGTGAGTGAGTCTGCGGGCCGATTATTGCTGGCATTTGTCTTCATTTTCGCTGGCCTACTCACTGGCTTGACTGGGGTAGGGGCTGGTTACATTCTGTTACCGGCATTGCTAATTCTTACAAGCCTGAAATTTCGAGAAGCTGTTTCTCTGTCACTTTTGGTCGTTATCGGAAACGCTCTAGTTGCTCTCAGTACGCGCCTTATCCAAGGAGTGCGATTCAATCTCGAGGATGGGTCGGTTATCTCGATGGTGGTTATTGCCGCTGTGATAGGCAGCGCGGTTGGAGCAAAAATCTCAAACAAGTTGAATCGCAAAGTTGTTCAGCGTGGTTTTTCGATTCTGACTCTTGGGCTCATTGTTCTAGTAGCCTTCGAAGCCGCCATCCGCTAACTAGGGTCTGAACTTTATCTTTTTGGCATCCATAATCAAGCGGATGCGCGCCACCGAAGACTTGCCCATGCCGTGCAGCCCGATCAGTTCATCTAGTGAGATTTTGCGCAG
Source organism: uncultured Micrococcales bacterium (assembly GCA_903831585.1). GTDB lineage: Bacteria > Actinomycetota > Actinomycetes > Actinomycetales > Microbacteriaceae > Rhodoluna. Next base: position 29,005 of record CAIKYE010000183.1, read on the forward strand.
GTCTGAGACTTTGTAAAGTTTTGCATTGACCAACGCGCGCCTCGCCGGGCCCGAGAGACCCAGCCGATACCACTCGAGCTCCAGCGGGTCATGTTTGTCGGCCATGAGTTCAGTGTAGGCCGAACGAAACTAGGGGCAACTACTTTGAAGATGAGTAACCCTTAGCAGCCCACATGTAAGCCGCCGAGAAACCGAAGCCAACAATCGCGTAGCCAATTGTGAACCAAGTGAGTGGCACACCAATCAACAAGGTCAGCACACCGAGTGCAAAGGCGCTAAACATCATCACGAAGCTAGCAAGTCGAACAGATTCAACGCTTCCGCGAGTCGAGTGAGAAAACATATTGCCGGCAAGCGCAACCAGAGTGATTCCGGTCATGCGCATCGACCATTCGAGGTCTTCTGTCGAAACTAATCCGAGAAGTTCGTTGAAGAGCTTTGGCGCAACCACGAGTGCAATCGCGCTGAGTCCAAACACCACTGATCCCGCTCTGAGTACCATGCGAAAGCGTGCGACTGAATCTTTTGTATTCATTTTTCTTCCTATCTGAGATAAGGCCGAAGCTCGACCTTGCGATTGCAGGCTTTAGATCCGGCGGCGGCCAGAGAGAGTGCGGTCTTACGATCTTCGGCTTCGATGATCCAGAAACCGCTGTAGTGCTCGGGCAAAGAATAGAGTGAGCCCTCGGTCACGATGCCTGCGTCGGCGCGATTGTCTAGGACGGTGGCTGCCTCGCCATGGTGAATACCGGCGGCAGTTATCCAGTGACCTTTGTCTTGCAACATGTCGTTGAACGCATCGATTGCGGCCATCTCGTTGCCGTCTGCCGAGTTGCTGGCACTGTCGATTACGAAGATTATGTACTTCATGGTCTCTCCTGCTTTTCTGAAAGCAAGTCTAAGTAGGGTTTAACCATGCCGCCGGTAGCCAAAACCAAGAACGGGTTCGAACCCAAGACTTGTGAGCGCTGCGGCCTAAAGTTCGAGTGGCGCAAGAAGTGGGCCAGAGACTGGGCGAACGTGAAGTACTGCTCGCAGAAGTGTAAGGGCTAATGGCCGGCACGAACCCGCAGCAGTTTCTCGACTGGATGCGCGAGCAGTTCATTGATGCCTCGGAGTGGGTGATGGTGCCAAACGTCATTGGCATGGCGGTTCACGCCGACGGCGGCAAGCTAATGACCAAGCCCTATGCGGCCGGCGGGGCCTACCTGAATCGAATGACCCAGTCTTGCAAGGGCTGTTTCTATGACCCCAAGAAGCGGGTCGGTGAAGACGCCTGCCCGTTCACAACTCTCTACTGGGATTTTCTCGATCGCCACAGCGAGACTTTTGCCAAGAACCACCGCATGAGTCAGCAGGTCTTTGGCCTGAAACGGTTAAGCGATCTGCCCGATCTGCGCATTCGAGCCAAAGAGGTTTTAGCCGGTCTA
>CAIKYE010000184.1 GCA_903831585.1 uncultured Micrococcales bacterium
ATCTGCCCACTTGCCGGCAACGAATGCAAAGTCGATTGCCTTGATTCCCTCGCCAACCCAGAGATTGGCAAATAGGTGACCGAAGACAAGAACGATAAGGGCTACGCCAGAGAGGCGCATGTAAATCCAGCCCCATTTTTCCCAGTTGGTGCGCTTTGGCTTCGCGCTGCGTGGTGGCTCTATAACAATTGACATTTTTTATCTTTCGCTTAGCCGAAGACGTGACCGAGGTGACGAGGAGTAAAGATTGCAAAAACCACGAATGCAATTGATACGACAATCCAGAACATCAGGTTCTGATATTTCGAGCCCTTTGACCAGAAGTCGATCAAGATGATGCGAACGCCGTTGAGAGCGTGAAACAAAATGGCAGCTACGAGCCCAAGCTCGGCGAGCCCGATGATCGGGGTTTTGTAGGTGGCGATAACCGCATCGTAAGCCTCAGGGCTTAGACGAACAAGAGAGGTGTCGAGAACGTGCACCAGCAGAAAGAAGAAAATGGCGAGACCCGTGATCCGGTGAAGCACCCAAGACCACATGCCTACTTTTCCGCGATACAGGGTGCCTGCTGGCTTTGATGGCAATTAAGCCCTCCTCGGTTGATTTCATCGGCTGTGAAGCCAAAAACTGCCTTAAGTCTAAGCGAGTGGAAACCTGCCCCCTGTCTGTTTGCCCATTATTCGGCTAGGGTTTTTAGGTTATGAGCGCCCCAATTGATCGCTTCTTCAGCATCATCCCAGCCGGCGGAATCGGCAGCCGACTTTGGCCCCTTTCGCGAGCCGCTGCCCCTAAGTTTTTGCACGACCTGACCGGTTCTGGCCAGACCCTTTTGCAAGACACCTGGGATCGCCTACTGCCACTGACACCGCCCGAGCGCATTTTGGTGGTAACCGGCGAGGCCCACCAAGAAGCCGTCGAAGAGCAACTCGAAGACCTTGTGGCAAACAACTTGGTGCTCGAAAAATCGCCGAAAGATTCAACCGCAGCCATCGCGCTCGCGGCTGCAATTTTGGCCAAGCGGGAACCAGATGTGATTGTCGGCTCTTTCGCAGCCGACCACGTGATTGTTGACGGCCCAAAATTCGAGAAGACCGTGCGCGAGGCAGTCGAAGTTGCAGCAACCGGCAAAATCGTGACCATCGGAATCACCCCCACCGAGCCGTCGGTTGGTTTCGGTTACATCAAAGCCGGTGATCGAATCGAAGGATCTGAAACTGCCCGCGAGGTTGCCAAGTTTGTCGAGAAGCCAAACATCGAAAAAGCCAAGCGCTACGTCGAATCGGGCAAGTATCTCTGGAACGCCGGCATGTTTATTGCGCCGGCAAAGCTTTTGCTCGAGCAGTTGGCCAAGAGCGAACCGCAGTTGCACGCGGCAATTATCGAAATGGCAGACGCCTGGGATACGCCTGCGCGCGCAGAGGTTGTCGGTCGAATTTGGAACGGGCTCAAGAAAGTTGCCATCGACTATTCGGTTGCCGAGCCAGCTGCAGCTGCCGGCCTGGTGGCCGTGGTTCCAGCATCGTTTAGCTGGCACGACGTTGGCGACTTCGCTGCCATCGCAGAACTTCAGTCGCAGGGTCGCAGCGGAAACCTCGCGGTGCTCGGCAATGCGAAAGTGCTTGCAGACTCATCCAGTGGAATCTTGGTTAGCGAAAGCAACCGCTTGATTGCCCTGATCGGACTCGAAGATGTGATTGTGGTCGACACCCCGGATGCGCTGTTGATCACAACCAAGGCGCACGCGCAAAAGGTGAAGTCTTTGGTCGATGCGCTTAAAGCAACCGGTCACAGCGACGTTCTCTAAACAATCGCCCAAACCTTCTAAAAAGTTTCAACCTTAGGTTGAATGAAATCCTTCGCATAATCTCGAATTTGTAACAACTGCGTAAACACTCGCCTAAACACCCCGACACGTTCTCTTTGCATAACAAATCGTCATAGTCTTAAGGCACCGAACGGCTGTGAAATCCACGGTCGTTATGAGAGGAAAACTAGTGAAAATCTCACGCATTTCAGGAGCAGTTGCATTTGCGGCTGTTGTTGGTTTGGTTCTATCGGGTTGTGCCGCACCGGCCGCCGAGCCAACCGTAACTCCAGTTGACTACAAGGCATGTGCAGTGTCTGACGAAGGTAGCTGGAACGACAAGTCATTCAACGAGTCTGTTTACACCGGCCTAATGCAGGCAAAGACTCAGCTTGGTGTCGAGACCGCAGATGCTGAATCAGCATCTGCAGAAGCTTTCGAGCCAAACCTTCAGCAGATGATCGATGCAGGTTGCGACCTAACCATCGGTGTCGGCTTCAACCTAGTAGCTGCAGTTAACGCTGCTGCAAAGGCAAACCCAACTCTTAACTTCGTCATCGTTGACGGATGGTCAGAGGGCAACGCAAACCTAAAGCCAATCGTTTACAACATGACCGAGTCAAGCTACCTAGGTGGATACCTAGCTGCTGCTTACTCAAAGACCGGTGTTGTTGGAACCTACGGTGGAATGCAGATTGACTCAGTTACCGCTTTCATGACCGGTTTCTACAACGGCGCAATGAAGTATGCAGCTGACTCAGGCAAGACCATCAAGGTTGTTGGCTGGGACCCAGCCTCAGGCAAGGGTGACTTCATGGGAGACTTCGCTCCAAACAGCGCAGTTTCAAAGACCATTGCAGCAACTCAGATCAAGAACGGCGCAGACGTAATCATGCCTGTTGCTGGTGAGCAGTTGGGTGCTTTGTCAGAGGCAATCAAGGCTTCTGGCAAGGATGTCGTAATGATTGGTGTTGACAGCGACCGCGCTCTAAACTCACCAGAATACGCACCGCTACTTCTTACCTCGGTTGAGAAGCGCATGACCAAGGCCATCTTCGAAATCATCAAGGACCTAGCAGTTGATGGCGGCACTTGGAGTGGCGACTCATACGTTGGAACCTTGGCTAACGAAGGAACTGGACTTTCACCATTCCACGACCTAGATGGCAATGTCTCAGACGAGATCAAGGCAAAGTTGGAAGAGTTGAAGGCAGCGATCATCGCTGGCGAAATCGACCCAAACATGTAATTTAGCTTCAAGGATGCTGCCGGGGCCTAGGCCCCGGCAGTTTCTGCTTTAAAGGTCGGTTAGATTTGTATGGAACTACGAAGGAGTGGCATGAAGCTCGAGCTGCGCTCAGTGACCAAGCGTTTTGGCACTTTGGTTGCCAATGACCGCATAAACCTGGTTGTCGAACCGGGCGAGATTCACGCATTGCTAGGCGAAAACGGTGCCGGCAAGAGCACGCTCATGAATGTTCTCTATGGCCTATACCAGGCCGACGAAGGTCAAATCCTTCTCGACGGTGTCGAGCAAAACTTCAAGGGCCCTGGCGATGCTATGGGTGCCGGAATCGGAATGGTTCACCAGCACTTCATGCTGATTCCCGTTTTCACGGTTGCAGAGAATGTTGTGCTCGGCAACGAACCAACCAAGGCTCTGGGCTTTCTCGACCTCGATGCGGCGCGCAAAAAAGTTCGTGAGCTCTCTGATCGTTTTGGTTTCGACGTCGACCCAGACGCGATCGTCGCAGATCTTCCGGTTGGTGTTCAGCAGCGAGTGGAAATCATCAAGTCACTAATTCGTGACGCAAAGATTTTGGTGCTCGACGAACCAACCGCCGTGCTCACACCTCAAGAGACAGACGAGCTCATGCAGATCATGCGAGACCTCGCCGCCTCTGGCACATCAATCATTTTCATCACTCACAAGCTGCGCGAAGTGCAGGCGGTGTCTAACAAGATC
>CAIKYE010000185.1 GCA_903831585.1 uncultured Micrococcales bacterium
TGGCAATTTCGAGACACTCATCCCAGTTTTCGGCAAGCATCGCCTCTTTGAAGGCCTTCGAGCCGTTGGCGTTGGTGCGCTCACCTATAGATAGGTAAGTCATGGTCTGGTCAAAAGGTTGGTGCTGGTAGAGCGATGCCAGACCTGGTTCATCGGTTACCGCCGGATGCACAAGAGTTTGTCCTTGCACAAGTGTTGCGAGCTCGGCGATGTGAGCCGGGGTTGTGCCACAGCATCCACCAACAAGACCTAAACCATAGTCACGGATGAACTGCGCGTGCGCGGCAGCGAGCTCAGGCGCGGTTAGCGGGTAGTGCGCACCGTTCGAGCCGAGCACCGGCAGTCCCGCATTCGGCATGCAGACAATCGGAAGGGTCGAATACTTTGACAGGTAGCGAAGGTGTTCGCTCATCTCGGTTGGTCCGGTGGCGCAGTTGAGACCAATGCCGTCAACTCCGAGTGCACTGATGGCGGTAAGGGCGGCACCGATTTCGCTGCCGAGAAGCATCGTGCCAGTGGTTTCGATTGTGACCGAAACCAGAAGTGCAACCTCACGACCGGTTTCGCGCATCGCTCGCTTCGAGCCGATGATTGCGCTCTTTGCCTGCAAGAGATCCTGAACGGTCTCAATCAGAATCGCGTCGACTCCACCGTCAATCAATCCCCTGGCGGCATCCTGGTAGGCATCGCGCAGAACGCTGAACTTTTCGTGGCCAAGAGACGGAAGTTTTGTGCCAGGGCCGAGAGAGCCCAAAACCCAGCGCGGTCTCGCTTCGGTTTGAAACTGATCTGCAACTTTGCGGGCAACGTCGGCACCAGCTCTAGCAAGTTCATAAACTCGCTCGACGATCGAGTATTCGGCAAGATTTGCAAAGTTCGCGCCGAAGGTGTTGGTTTCGATAGCGTCTGCCCCGGCTTCGAGATACTGGGCATGAATCGAGGCAATTAGTTCTGGGCGGGTGACATTCAGAATCTCGTTGCAGCCCTCGTGCCCCTGGAAGTCCTCTAATGAAGGAGCTGCATCCTGAATCATCGTGCCCATTGCGCCATCGGCTATCACGACGCGGCTCTTAATGGCGTCGAGAAATATCTGGGATTGTGGCGTCAACATTGGTAACAATTCTACCTTCGGCCCTTTCGCCTTAAACTGGAGCAATGCCTGATTACCCCTTGTTGCGCCAGAACATCGATTTCGATGCTCAAGCCGTCGACGTCGCCCAGGCATTGAATCGAGTGCCAGGTCAACCAACTCTGTCTTTCGAGTTCTTTCCTCCTAAAGATGCCGAAGCCGCGACTTCGCTCTGGAAGCACTATCACGAACTGCTTGGCAGTTCTCCAGATTTCGTCTCGGTCACCTATGGCGCTGGCGGGTCGAGTCGAGACACGTCTTTGGCCGTTGTTGATCGAATGGCCAAAGATGTTTTAACAATCGGCCACCTGACCTGTGTTGGGTCGAGCGTTGCCTCAACCATTGAAATCATTCGGCACTTCGAACAAGCCGGAGTTCGCTCGATTCTCGCTCTTCGAGGCGACCCACCGCAGAGTGACCCAGACGCGCTCTCGAAGGGTGAGCTAAAGACCGCCCTTGAGTTGGTTGAACTGGCTAAGCGAGAGAGCTCACTTGAGGTCGGAGTTGCGGCTTTTCCAGAGGTGCACCCCGAATCGCCATCAATGCAGCACGACGCCGAGGTGCTAAAACTGAAACAGGATGCCGGCGCTACTTTTGCCATGACTCAGCTGTTCTTCACTGTTGAGGCCTATGTTCGTCTCATCGACGAGGCAAAGCAGGCCGGAAACCAGATGCCAATCGTTCCCGGTTTAATGCCAATCTCAAATTCGGCAAAGGTTCTTCGAATGGCCGAAATGAGTGGCGCGTCGGTGCCGACTGAGCTGCTGGCAAAACTCGAAGGTGCGACAGAACTCGAAGCCAAGAAGATCGGCATGGATTACAGCGTGAAGTTGGCAAACGACCTATTGCAGGCCGGTGCCCCAGGACTGCACATTTTTACTCTCAACTTTTCTAAAGCAGCGCTCGAAGTGGCTCGAGGTTGCGGTCTCGCCTGACACGCAAACTGTGCAGTCGTTGAATGTCAGTCACTGCGAATAGCCTGTTCAGGTGAATGATAAGCAAATGCCCGAGTGGGCAAAACGAGTAGCAGTCTTTGATACCGAAACCA
>CAIKYE010000186.1 GCA_903831585.1 uncultured Micrococcales bacterium
AGGCCAACTTGCAAACCGCGCATGATGTACTTCGAGGCAAAAGCTAGAAGTAGCAGCGGAACCATTGCCGTTATGAAGAGGCCGGCCGAAGTAAGCGGCTGATCTGTCAAGAATCGCTTGCCGATAGAAGACAGGGTCGGGGTAAGAAGTTTCATCTTTGCGTTTGGAATTAGAATCAGCGCAAATATGAGCTCGTTCCAGGTGCCAAGAAATTGCAGCACTGCCAAGGTGGCAATTCCCGAACCTCCCATGGGCCGCACAATCGACCAAAGAGTTCTATAGAAGCCGGCACCATCAACTCGAGCAGCCTCTAGAAGTTCATCGGGGATGGCCCTGAACGTAAGCGTCAAAAAGAAAATAGCAAATGGCAAACCGGTTGCTACATAAACCAGAATTAGACCCGCATAGTCGCCCACAATTCCCAATCGCGCCAAAACGAGGTAGATCGGAATGATCAAGACGGGGCCAGGCAGCAACATAACCGATACAAAAGTTGCCGTGAAGTACTTGCTCGCAAAAACCGGAAGCTTAGCTAAGGCGTAGCCCGCAAGAGTTGCGAAGACCAAAATCAAGGTAACCGAGGTCAAAGATACGAAGAGGCTGTTCATGAAAGCACGTCCAACTCCATACTCGTTCCAGAGTTTTAGGTAGTTGTCTATCGTCCATTCGGAAGGTAGACCAAAGGGGTCTCGTTTGTAATCGACATTGCTGCGAAGCGACGTGGCGACAACGAAGAAGAGCGGATAAATGATTGTTGCTGCCACTAGGCACATGCCAATGAAAATCGGCCATTTAGCGCGAGGGTTAAGTCTTGAGCTAATCGAATCAGACATGCTAGTCATCCTTCTGTAACTTGAAGACTCTGTTTTGTAGAAGGGTCATGAGGCCGATAAAGATGAACAAAACCACGGCCAAAGCTGCACCGGAACCCAGGTTGTTGCTCGAGAAGGCTCGCAGATAAACCAGGAAGTCGATGGTAGTTGTCTCATAACCTGGGCCGCCGGCTGTTATCACAAAGACGAAGCCGAACAGCGAGGCGAAGGTGTAGAGAATGTTGATGATGAAAACAAAACCTATTACTTTTCTGATGTTCGGCAGAGTGATTGACCAAAGTCTGCGCCACCAGCCCGCGCCGTCTATAGCCGCAGCTTCAAAAACGGCCGGATTAATCGCTGTAAGCCCAGCAAGAAGTAAGAGTGACTGGTATCCAAAGCCCGACCAGACCAGGGCCAGAATGATGATGAAAATACTGTAGTTCGAATCAATGAAGAACTGTTTGGGCTCAGCGCCAAAGAGTGCCAGAAATTGATTGACCGCACCGTCATACCCGAAGGCGTTTCTAAAAATAAGTCCGATGACTGCAACCGACAAAACGTTGGGAAGAAAGAAAATAACTCGAAAGAACTTCCAACCCTTGAATTGTTCAAACAGAAGAATGGAACACACCAACGCTGCGAATATCACGAGTGGCACCGAGATCAGAAACTTGAAGTTGTTAAGAAAGACCTGGTGAACAATCGGATCAGTTAGTAGAGCAATGTAATTGTCTAAGCCACGCCACTCATATGTGAGGCCGTTGGTTTTTGTAAATGAGATGTAGAGGGCAAACATCACCGGAAACGCCATGAAGCCCGCGACGATGATGAAACTAGGAAGTACCGCCAAAGTACCAATCAACTTTGATTGACGCATAATCCACTTCCTTGTGAATAGTGAGTCTGAAGGCTGGGAGACATAATCTCCCAGCCTTCAGACTTTGGTTCTAACCTACTACTTCGCTATTTCTTGCTCGTAGGAGGCCTTTAGCTGGGCCACCGCATCGGCGGGCGTTATAGCCCCGCTGAATACGCCGGCATTGACTCTATAGAACAGGTCGATTGTTGCCTGAGGCATAACGCTGTCGAAGGCAAAGGTGATGCCATCGGTCGACTGTGCCAACTGCTCGAACTGCTCCTTTAGACGTGGGTTCAGAATCTTTGACGGGTCACCGTCTTTGTGGTTTGAACCCTGAGTCTGGTAGATCTCTACGAAGCGGTCTTGGTGCTCAGGGCGAGCGATGAACTTCAAGAACTCAGCTGCGAGCTCCTTGTTCTTGCTTGCCTTTGTGATTGATAGGGCGATCTCAGGACCACCAGAACCAATCTTTGAGTACTTTGCGCCTTCAAGAGTTGGAATGAAGAACGACGAAACTGGTCCATCTGCACCAAACGCTTCGGTCATTCCGTTGTTTTCCCAGCTTCCAACCAAGTAGTAACCGGCTTCGCCAGCAACGAATCCTTGGCCACCAGCAGAAACCTGCGCAGCGTCTGGGTTGTTAACTGTGCTTGCTCCCCAGTCTGCGAATGCCTGGTAGGCCTTCACCATTGCTGGGTCGTCAACTGCAACTTTTCCGCTGTACATGTCAGTGAATGCAGTCTGACCTAGCTCGCCACCAACCATGTTCGAGATGAACCATGCGCCAGGGTAGCCTTCCAAGTTTCCGGTGTAGAAACCGTTCTTGTCGGTCTTGTCAGAAATTTGCTGTGCGTTTGCCATCAGTGCTTCCCAAGTTGCAGGCTTAACCGATGGGTCAATGCCAGCCTCAGTAAGAACATCTGCATTCTGGAAAACAACGAATAGGTTTCCAGCGCCGTATGTCATGCCAAGAAGCGGGCCGTCTGATGCGAAGCCTGCGCGGTTAACATACTGGCCAGCCATCGAGTCGAGCATGTCCTTTGGAAGTAGAGGATCAAGGTCTTCGAAGAAGTCTGCGAACGAAGTGGTTGGTCCACCTGCGTACTGAACGCGGATGTCAGGTCCAGTTCCTGCAATTGCTGCAGCCTGGAACGCGGCAGCGTTAGCAGAGATATCTCCGCCCTGCTGTTCAATTGTTACGGTGACACCCGGATTTGCTTCCTCGAATTCCACACCCATCTGGTTTAGGAATGCCTTGTCTGCGTATGGATCATCCGATGCGTCTTTGCCTAGAATTCCTGTGTCCCAGATAAGCAGGTCACCTGTAGGTGCTGCGGGCGCACAAGCTACTAGGCTGCCGGTGGTCAGCGCCAGTGCTGCCAGCACCCCAGCCCATTTACTTAATTTCATTTGGTTCCCTTTCATGGAGGTTAGAAATCACACGCGATGCCGAAAGAGCTCATGCGTGCTCTCGTGAGGAAGGCAATAATCCCAAAAATTACCCGCCACACTTTTTGCTTCCTTGACTACATGGTTATTACATCATACGAACAGGCCAAATTCTTGAGCTAGAAGGGCAAAACAATCAAGAAACTATAACGATTTGGTGTAAAGGTATGATGAAATGCTGTATTCTCGGACAATAGTCTTTAGCGAGTTTGTTGCTCGGGGCCATGAAAAGGAGGCATATATTGCGAATCGACTCGGTCGAGTTTTTCTATGCGTCTATGCCCGAAGTCACCCTTGAGGCCGACGGCAGCCAAGACGCGCTCTTGGTCAGAGTCACCGGTGACGATGGCAGCTTTGGCTGGGGTGAGTGCGAGGCATCGCCACTGACTTCCATCGCCTCATTCGTAACCCCGAGATCGCACGGCGTCTGCCAGCCAGTGGCAGCAAGCATCATTGGTCAGAGCGTCAGCGACCCGAACGACATCTTGCGTCTGAGCCAACTCGTAGCCAGAAACAGCATGGACCTTCTTCAGGCGGCTCACACCTGGTCTGGAATTGAAATAGCCCTCTGGGATCTGCTCGGGCGAAAGTTGGAACAGCCAGTCTGGAGACTTCTCGGCTACAAGAAAAACTTTGCCAAGCTGCCCTACGCCTCAATGTTGATGGGCGACACTCCCCAATCGACTCTGGAGCGCGCACGCGACGCCAGAGCAAAAGGCTATCGCGCCGTAAAGTTCGGCTGGGGAAACTACGGAACTGCTGACGTAAAAGATGACGCCGACCACGTTGCCGCAGCTCGCGAAGGTCTTGGCCGTGACGCAGACTTGCTGATCGATGCAGGTCAGATCTGGGGA
>CAIKYE010000187.1 GCA_903831585.1 uncultured Micrococcales bacterium
GCAGAGTCGCTTCCGTCTGGCGTGATGATTGGCAAGAGCTGGCTCATGTCGCCCAGTTCAGGCGAAGCTAGTTGTGACTCACGAGCCCTCATCCAGTTGCGATTTCCTCGCACCGTGTTAATTTCTCCGTTGTGCGCAATCATTCTGAATGGATGTGCCAGTGGCCAGGATGGAAAAGTATTAGTTGAGAACCTCGAGTGCACGAGTGCGAGCGTCGATTCGAAACGTTCGTCGCTCAAATCGGGATAGAAAGGCTCTAACTGAAGGGTTGTCACCATTCCCTTGTAAACAATCGTTCTCGACGACAGTGATGGGTGGTAGGTGCCCAGTTTGCTTTCGCTGCGCTTGCGAAGCCTGAATAGGCGACGCTCGAGAGCGATTCCCGAGCAACCGTCGTCTGAAGTAACGAATACCTGCCTGATTAGGGGCATGGCCTGTCTAGCTAGTTCACCTAGGTTTTCTGGACGAATCGGCACATCACGCCAACCTAGAACACGTAGGTTCTCTTCTAGAGCGAGATTGGCGAACGCCGATTCGATTCGAGTTGAGTCTTCCTCGTCGAGAAAAACCAAACCTGCCCCATAAAGCGACTTGGCGGGCAGCTCAAATCCAACGATGGCGCGAAAGAATGCGTCGGGAATCTGCGAGAGAATGCCTGCTCCGTCGCCGGTACCCGCGTCGGAACCAACCGCGCCTCGATGGTCAAGATTTCGCAGAGCGCTTAGAGCTGTGCGAATAATGTCATGACCTGCAGTGCCTCGAAGGGTGGCAACCATGGCCAGGCCACAGGCGTCGCGGTCACGGCTCGGGTCGTAGAGACCCTGCGCCTCAGGTGCCGAATTGAATTTGGCAAATGGAGACAGAGAAGACATGCCAAACTCCAATCGAAAAATTAGAGGGACATCCTTGGCCCAAAGTGGCTCGCATAGCGAGAATTTTTAGAGTACCTGCGCTTTTGGCGTTTATCCGCTAAGTCTTAGATTCGACTTCCTCGGCCTTGGTTCCCTCTGAGTCTATAACATTTGGCCCATTTGGCTCTCTTCCGTCCAGATACACCGAAGTCTCGGCAACGGGGTTTCTGCGTCGCGACCAAACCAAGAGTGCGACACCAACGGCGATACCCAGAATGGAAGACCACACGTTAGTTCTGAGCCCGAAGTAATACTCGCTCGGGTCAATGCGGATGCTCTCAATGAAAGCTCTACCGATCGAGTAGGTGATGAGGTAAGCAGCAAACATCTGACCCCAGCGCAACTTGAGCTTTCGATCTAGCCAAATCAAGGAAGCAAAGCCGATTAGGTTCCAAATGAGTTCATACAGAAAGGTTGGGTGAAACAGAACTCCGGCCGGCAAACCTTGGGGATAGGCATCGTTCGAGGTCGAAATCTCTAAACCCCATGGGAGCGTGGTTGGAAGACCAAAGAGCTCGTTGTTGAAATAGTTGCCGATGCGTCCGATGGCCTGAGCCACTAAAACACCCGGTGCAATTGCATCTGCAAAGGCTAGAAACTTTATGCCAGCAGTTCTGGCACCAATGAATGCGCCAAGACTACCGAGAGCCAAAGCTCCAAAAATAGCAAGCCCACCTTCCCAGATTGCAAACACCTTTGAAATGTCTGCTCCGGGGTGAAAGTAGAAGTCCCAGTGGGTTATCACGTGAAAAATTCGTCCGCCGACAATTCCAAAAGGAACCGCCCACAGAGCAATATCGAGAATCATTCCAGATTCTCCGCCGCGCTGCTTAAAGCGACGCGAGCCGATCCAGATTGCTAGTGCAATACCTAGAAGGATGAAGAGTGCGTAAAAGTGGATGCGAACAGGCCCCACTTCAAATGATGATATGTCCGGGCTGGGAATACTGCTGAAAATGTTCATCTTCACTCCTGAATCGACTTAAGTTCTTGAACCTTGCGCTTTACTGCAGCAA
>CAIKYE010000188.1 GCA_903831585.1 uncultured Micrococcales bacterium
CAGATCAATCATTTTCACGAAGGCATCCTGGGTTAGAACATGCTCGAGAGTCGCTCTCATGGCGGCCACAGAAAGTGGGTTGCCGGCCAGGGTTCCGCCGACGCCGCCCATGTCGACAAGATCAAGGTCGGTTCGCGCCAAAACCTTTTCGGCGAACTCTGCACTTAGACCATATGTTCCGGTTGGAATTCCTCCGGCAATGGCTTTGCCGATTACGAAGATGTCCGGCGCGAGGTTGTCGCGTTTGGTCATGCCGCCGTAGCCGGCCGAGAAGGTGTGCGTCTCGTCAATGATTAACAGCGCGTCGTACTTGCGAGTCAGTTCGCGAACGCCCTCGAGATAGCCCGGCTCTGGCAAGACGATTCCGATGTTAGTCAGTGCCGGCTCCATCAGCACCGCAGCAACATCGCCGCGCTTCAACTGACGCTCGAGACCTTGGAGATCGTTGAACTCTGCAACTCGAGAAGTCTCGGTGACATCGACCGGCGAACCAACGTTGCCAGGTCGACTCATGCCCTCGCCGTCTGGGCCAACCACAATCAGCGCTTCGTCTACCGAGCCGTGATAGCAGTATGCGTTGAACAATATCTTCGGCTTGCCGGTGATGGCGCGAACCAAACGAATTGCCCATCTGTTTGCATCCGTTGCAGTCAGTGCGAAACTCCACTTGGCCATGCCAAAACGTTCGCTCAAATTTGCGGCAACCCACTCGGCATCTTCGGTAGGCAACATTGTGGTCAACCCACCCTGAGTTTTTATTCGACGTTCGATCGCTTCGACCACAACCGGGTTCGAGTGCCCCGCCATCGCACCGGTGTCACCGAGTGCAAAGTCTATGTACTGGTTTCCGTCGATGTCCCAAATTGTGTTGCCCTGTGCGCGATCGAAGTAAACCGGAAAACCACCGGCCTTCTTATTCATCCAAGTCATAGGCACGCGACCAAAAAGATGATCTGCTCGTTCGTAGGCTGCCTTCGACTTTGGGTTTCTGGCGGCAAAGGTTTCGAGTTCGCGAGCATTGAGCTCTGCAAGCTTCTGACGATTAATCACGGGTGTCTCCTCGGGTGGGTCCCCCGTCGTGCGCCTTCGCCCGACTACTGCCCGAATCCAAGAGGATATTCGTTTCTATCTTGGCACTTGGATGGCGGTTCGCCCGCTAACTGCTACTTTGTGAGGATGAACGCACTTCGCCACATTGCCCGCATCCTTCTTGGTGTCGCCCTAACCTTCGCCGGCACAAGCCACCTGACCACCAGCCGCAGCGAGTTCTTGGCCCAGGTTCCGACCTGGTTGCCGCTCGAGCCAGATTTTGTGGTCGTGGCTTCGGGTGTGGTTGAGATACTGCTCGGGCTCGGCTTGGTTTTTGTGAAGCGCTATCGTCAGCAAATAGGACTCCTGACCGCACTTTTCTTTGTGGCAATCTTTCCGGGCAACATCGCTCAGTTCACAGAGCAGCGGGATGCCTTCGGATTGAACACCGATGAGGCAAGGGCCATCAGGCTTCTCTTTCAGCCAGTGCTGGTTATCTGGGCGCTCTGGAGCACCTCGGCAGTTTCGTATTTGCGCAGCCTGATTGGCCGCAAGAACAACTAGCCAGCGCGGCTCACCCGGCGGCACCGAGCATAGAGTTAGACAGTGCTTAAGCGACTCATAACCATCTCGAGACCCGTTCTCTGGATCAACACCATCGGAACCACGCTGATGGCGGTCTGGCTGACCGGAGAGCTATGGCGTTGGGATTCCATCTGGCTTCTGCTCTGGGTTACCCTGCCGTTCAACCTTCTGATTTACGGCATCAACGACATTTTCGATCAAGAGACCGACAACATCAACATTCGCAAGGGTGGTTACGGCGGAGCGAAGATCGACCCTAAAGAAGTGCCCTGGATTGCCTGGGGCGTAGTCGTCCTCAACGCTCCGTTCTTGATTTTCTTCGCACTCAACTATTCGGTTGAAGCAAACATCTGGATCTGGGCATACAGCCTCACGTTCTTGTTTTACTCGGCCCCTCCAGCACGCTTCAAGGGCCGCCCGTTTCTCGACTCGATTAGCAACGCCGACTATGCGTTTCCGCTAGCGATTGTTCCGCTTGCCCTAGGCGAAGAGCCACTCTGGCTGGCTGTGTTTGCGCTAATGGCTTGGAGTCTTGCCAAACACACCTATGACGCAATTCAAGACATCGAAGAAGACGAGTTCGTAGGCATAAAAACCACCGCGGTCTATCTAGGTGCAAAGAAATCGCTGATCTGGGTCGGCTTCTGGTGGTTAGTCTCGAGCATTATGTTTGCGTTCGTAAATATTCCATTGGCTATCGCAAACGCACTATTCGCGGGCTGGCTCATCTGGCTGATCAACCAAGACGATTCGGCCAAGAACGCAAAGCGCGTTTATAAGTATTCGGTTGCGTTTCCGTATGTGGTGGGCACGGTTGCCGGTTTCCAAATCGTGGCATCAATAGCGCTCGCCATGCTCAACATATGAAAAAAATTGTCATTGTGGGAGCTGGGCTCGGTGGGCTAACCGCAGCCGCACTGCTGGCCAAGGCCGGTCATGACGTAACCGTGCTCGAAAAGAATTCGTGGATAGGCGGTAAGTCTCGGCGCATCGAGGTTGCTGGCCAACGCATCGACACTGGCCCATCGCTGGTCACCTTTCCGGCAGTGCTCGATGAGCTGTTTTCGCGATACGACAAACTCGGTGGCAAAAGTGACGCATCGGTGATTGCGGGTTTGAAACTCGAACGCTTGCCTGAGGTTGGAAAGTACTACTTTCGCGATCAGGTGGTTGACCTGCCGGTCGAAGCCGGTCACGAGTGGCACGATGCCTGGGTTCGATTCGAACGTGAACACGGCAGCCTCGGCCCCGAAATCGTCAAGCTGCTGACCGCAGATCCTTTCGACGCAAAGACTTTGCCGGCGGTGACCGCGATAACCAAAAACTACGGGATTCGCCTTTCGACCAGCGCATATCTCAAAGGACTCAAGTGGATGCCCGAGGGCCTGCGTGAGGTCATCGCGATTCACACACTGAACGCCGGAATCGCACCCGAGAGAACGCTCGCGCTTTATGCCACCATTCCCGCTGTTATGGCGAAGGATGGCATTTTTGTGCCAGAGGGAGGTGTCAACGAGATTCCACTCGCGATTGCTCGCCTGGCCACCGAAGCCGGCGCAAAGATCATTCTCGATACCCAGGTTGATTTGATTGCCAAGAGTTCAGTCACTGCTGACGGCAAGGAGTATCCAGCCGACATTGTGATTGCTGCTACCGATGCTCAAATTGTCGATCGACTACTCGGCAAGGCAAGCCGCAAACCGCGGCGCGTATCTTGTTCTGGCGTTGCACTGTTCGCTGTTTTGAAAGAACCGTTGCCCGCCGGCACGGTTACCCACTCGGTGATCATGCCGAGCTCGCCTAAAGCACTGCACAATTCGCTCGACAAAACCGAAGTGCCAGCCGAGACTATGGCCTTTTTGAATTACTACAAGCCGGGCCACATCTACCCAAACAGCAAAGCCACCGCCGCGATTTTGCTAACCGCTCCGGCCAATGGCGAAGTGTTTGATATCAATAGCGAATTTGTTCAACGTGAACTTGCGCGCATCAGTTCGATTATCGGACTTAAGCAAAACCTTGCCGATCTGATTCTCGACTACAAAATTCTCGACCCGAGTTATTTCGCCGAGTTCGGTGCAGACGGCGGAGCTCTCTACGGAGCAACACGACCAATTTGGCAAGGTGGTCCGTTTCACTCCCCCGGTTACTCGTCACTCACACGCCCATGGCTTTGGCGAGTCGGAGCATCGGTTCATCCGGGTGGAGGCATACCTGCCGTACTCGGTGGAGCGATGAATTCAGTTGCTCGACAGTTAAACAGAATTGGCTAGCAAAACTACTTTTTAGAAGCTATGCCCTTGGTAATTGTTTTTGTCTTCGTCACATCTGGCTTTGCATCAGTCTTTGGTTTGCGAGTCGCGTAAGCAAAAAGTGCCAGGCCGGCAACCAAAGCGCCCGCGCCCAAGCCATAGGCCAAGACTTCTGATGCACGGTTGACGTCAA
>CAIKYE010000189.1 GCA_903831585.1 uncultured Micrococcales bacterium
CATCAGCGAATCGCTCATTCCCTGAACGTTGGTCTTCTGGTCGCGAGGCAGAGTTGTGGTGAGCAGGGCAGATGCCGAAACCGTTGACGCGCTCCAACCTAGACCCAGCAGAAAGAGCCCGAGAAGAACGCTCTGGTTGTTTTCCATTCCGAGTCCGGCAAACAAAAGAGCAGCGACGTAAATCGCCTGACCGAGGATGACGGTTTGAATCTGACCGAACTTGTCAGAGAGCCATCCGAAGATTGGGCTGAACGCATACATGCCGGCAATGTGAATGCTGATTGTGAATCCGACAACAACCAAACTCGCTCCGTGCTGTTCGAGGTGTGCGGGAGTCATTGCCATAACAGAAACCATCACCATGTGACTGAGTGCGATAGTTGCAACCGCGTATGCGGCTCTCGGATATTCGCGCAGGGTTTGAATCGCGGTGCCGATAGAAAGTTTTGGCTTGGCAGCTTTTGCATCGCCAAGTTTTTGTGCGACGAGTAGCGGGTCTGGTCGAAGACCAAACCAGAAAATGCAGCTCGCACCGATTTGCGAAAGTATTGTGATGAAAAACGGGCCGGTCATTTCGGGTAGTCCGAGCCAAGCACCGAGAACCTCACCGGGGCCAAAAAGGTTAGGGCCGATTACGGCACCGATTGTTGTTGCCCAGACCACAACCGAGAGGTCGCGACCGGTCGACTTTGAGGCCGGAAGGTCGGTTGCGGCGAATCGAGCCTGAAGACCGGTGGCCGAGCCTGCGCCGAGCAAGAATAGTGCAACGAGCAGAAGCGGAAAAAACCTGAGCGCGGTGGCGGCAATAATCAGGCTTGCGCCCGAGATGGCTATTGCAGCGCCCGTGGCCAGCGCAACGCGCCTGCCCTTGGCATAAGCTCTGCGAGCCAACGGAATCGCCCAGGTGGCCGCACCAAGGGTTGAGAAGGTGGCTGCTGCGCCGGCCCAGGCGGTTGATCCGCTGAGGTCGTGGGCGAGAAGCGAGCCAATCGAGAGGGTTGAACCCAGCCCAAAGCCGCTAAAAATCTGGCCAAAGGTCAAAACCCGCACGGTTTTGCGCTGAAGTGCCTGAATATCGGGCTGCTGGCTGGTTTGGCTCACCGCATAAGCCTAGACCCGAGTGGGTAAGTGTCCGAAAACTACCCATCCGTGGCGAAAAGGGCACGGGTAAACTTGGCCAATGAGCAAAAAGGCGCTGACTTTGGCCGAAAAGGTGTGGAACTCGCACCTGGTCGCAAAGGGCGAAGACGGCGCACCAGATTTGCTATACATCGACCTTCACCTGGTTCACGAGGTGACCAGCCCGCAGGCATTCGACGGTTTGCGCCTAGCCGGCCGACAGGTTCGTCGCCCAGACCTCACTATCGCAACCGAAGACCACAACACTCCAACCTGGGACATCGATCAGCCGATCGCAGACCTAACCAGCCGAGCTCAGATCATGGCGTTGCGCAAAAACGCAGAAGAGTTTGGTGTTCGCATTCACTCGCTCGGCGACATCGACCAGGGCATCGTGCACGTGGTTGGTCCGCAGCTTGGTCTGACCATGCCTGGCATCACAGTTGTCTGCGGCGACTCACACACCTCGACCCACGGTGCCTTCGGCGCACTTGCGATGGGCATCGGCACGAGCGAAGTCGAGCACGTTCTCGCAACCCAGACGCTTCCACTCAAGCCGTTCAAGACCATGGCCATCAATGTTGAGGGCACGCTGCGACCGGGCGTGACTTCGAAAGACATCATTCTTGCGGTGATCGCAAAAATTGGCACCGGTGGCGGTCAGGGATACGTTCTGGAATATCGCGGCAGCGCCATTCGTGCGCTTTCGATGGAAGCCCGCATGACGATTTGCAATATGTCAATCGAAGCCGGTGCTCGTGCCGGAATGGTTGCGCCAGATCAAATCACATTCGACTACCTCGAGGGTCGACCTCATGCTCCGTCTGGCGAAGACTGGAACGATGCCGTCGCCTACTGGAAGACTCTGCCGACCGACAGCGACGCAACTTTTGACGCAGAAGTTTTTCTAGACGCAAACACTCTCGACCCGTTCGTCACCTGGGGCACCAATCCTGGGCAGGGTGTCAGCTTGCTCGGCAGTGTTCCTTCGCCCGATGACTTTGCAGACCCGAACGATAAGGCCGCGGCCCTGCGTGCCCTTGAATACATGGGCCTCGAGGCCGGCACCAAGATGAAAGACATCGCGGTGAACACCGTGTTCTTGGGTTCGTGCACTAACTCGCGCATCGAAGACCTTCGGGCCGCCGCCGAAATCTTAAAGGGTCAGACCATGGCCGATGGTGTTCGCATGCTGATTGTGCCGGGCTCGGCAAAGGTTCGCGCTCAGGCCGAGGCCGAGGGTCTCGACAAGATTTTCAAAGACTTCGGTGCCGAGTGGCGCTTTGCCGGTTGCTCGATGTGCCTCGGCATGAACCCAGATCAGCTCGCGGTTGGTGAACGTGCCGCATCAACATCGAACCGTAACTTCGAAGGTCGTCAGGGCAAGGGTGCTCGCACGCACTTGGTTTCGCCACTGGTTGCAGCGGCAACCGCAATTCGCGGAACACTTTCTTCACCGGCAGATCTCGAAACTTGGAACAGCGAAGGAGGTCACATCTGATGGAGAAGTTTGAAGTTTTCACTGGAGTCGCCGTGCCGTTTCGTCGCAGCAACGTCGATACCGATCAGATCATTCCGGCAGTTTTTCTAAAGCGAATCACAAAAACAGGATTCGAAGACGCGCTGTTTGCATCGTGGCGTGCAGACAAAGATTTTGTTCTCAACCAGGCCGAATACAAGAACGCAGAGGTTCTGATTGCCGGCCCCGATTTTGGAACGGGATCATCGCGCGAGCACGCGGTCTGGGCGCTTCGCGACTACGGTTTCAAGGCGGTCTTCTCAAGCAAGTTTGCAGATATCTTTAGGGGCAACTCTGGCAAGCAGGGTTTAATCGCCGGCGAGATCTCAGATGAAGACACAGAGAAGCTCTGGGCCGCCATCGAAGCGCAGCCGGGCGTTGCTGCAACGGTTGATCTAATTAACAAGACAGTTTCTATTGGCAGCCTCACCGTCAACTTCGAAATCGATGAATACACTAGGTGGCGACTGCTCGAAGGGCTTGATGATATTGGTCTGACCCTGCGCGACGAGCAAGCAATCACAGGCTTTGAACAACGGCGTGAAGCGTGGCGCCCAAAGACCCTGCCGGCCAGGAGTTAGCGAAGACATGAGCCAGATAACTGTTCACGGCGGCAAACCGCTTATGGGTCGCGTCGATGTTCGCGGTGCCAAGAACCTAGTAACCAAGGCCATGGTTGCCGCACTGCTTGCCGATGAGGCCAGCACTCTCAAGGATGTTCCGTTCATCAGCGACGTCGAGATCGTTTCGCGTTTGCTGCAGTTGCACGGTGTTGCCATCACGCATGCCGAAGACGGCGTTATGATTCTCGACCCGAGCAACGTGAAGCAAGCTCGCATGGTCGACATCGATGCTCACGCAGGTTCTTCGCGAATTCCAATTTTGTTTTGTGGTCCACTACTTCACCAGTTGGGCGAGGCATTTATTCCTGGTCTCGGCGGCTGCCACATCGGCGACCGACCAATCGACTTTCACTTCGAAGTTCTTCGCAACTTCGGTGCGGTAATCGAAGACGTTGCCAACGGTACGCGTTTGACTGCGCCAAAGGGTTTGAAGGGCGCAAAGATTTCACTGCCTTACCCATCGGTTGGCGCAACCGAGCAGGTCCTACTAACCGCGGTTCGTGCCGAGGGAGTCACTGAGCTATCGGGTGCCGCCATCGAACCAGAGATCATGGATCTGATTGCAATCTTGCAGAAGATGGGCGCCATCATTTCGGTAGACACCGATCGCGTTATTCGCATCGAGGGCGTTAAGCGACTCGGCGGCTATGAGCACCGAGCGTTGTTTGACCGCAACGAAGCAGCGTCTTGGGCAGCTGCCGCTCTTGCAACCCAGGGTGACATTTTTGTTGGCGGTGCTCGCCAACAAGAAATGACAACTTTCTTGAACGTCTTCCGCAAGGTTGGTGGCGCTTTCGAGATCAAGGATGACGGCATTCGTTTCTATCACCCCGGTGGCGACCTGCACTCGGTGGTTATCGAGACCGATGTGCATCCCGGCTTCATGACCGACTGGCAGCAACCGCTAGTGGTCGCACTGACCCAGGCCAATGGCATCTCTATCGTGCACGAGACCGTCTATGAGCAGCGCTTCGGCTTCACCGACGCGCTGGTTGAGATGGGCGCAAACATCGAGATCTACCGCGAGTGCCTCGGCGGAACCCCCTGCCGCTTCGGCCAGCGCAACTTCAACCACAGCGCGGTTATCTCTGGGCCGAGCGAACTCAAGGGAGCAGACATCCGGGTTCCTGACCTTCGCGGTGGTTTCAGCCACATGGTTGCAGCACTGGCAGCCAAGGGAACCTCAAACGTGACCAACGTGCAGCTCATCTCGCGCGGCTACGAACACTTCTTGCAAAAACTCACCGACCTCGGTGCCGACTTCACCTATTCGGAGTAACGCCAAACTCATGGCCAAATCGAACACCAAGAGCGAACTCAAAATGCCGGTTGTGAAATCGGAAGAGTTGAACTGGGCCGTGCACTTTGTCGCAAACATCATGGTGCCGGTTGTGCGCTTCATGTTTCGCGTTGTGCCGCACGGAATGGAAAAGCTGCCAAAGAAGGGCGCTTATATTTTGGTTGCGAATCACGTGACCAACGTCGATGCTCTCGCTGTTGCCTACTTCGTCTATAAGCAGCTCGGTCGTGGCCCACACTTCCTAGCAAAAGAGAGTTTGTTTAGAGTTCCGCTGCTTGGCAAGTTGCTAACTGCCGCCGGTCAGGTTCCGGTTTATCGAAGCACTCACAGAAACGATGCACCTTTGCGTGCCGCAAACACATTTCTCGAGGCCGGTCACTGCATCACGATTTTTCCGGAGGGCACGCTAACCCGCGACCCAGATCTTTGGCCGATGCGCGGACGCACCGGCGCTGTGCGCTTGGCACTCGAAACCGGTGTTCCGGTTTATGCCATGGCTCAGTGGGGCAGTGAGAAAATTTTGCCGCAGTATGGAAGCCGCTTTCGCCCAGGCTTCTGGAAGAAAGTTCACATCTTGGTTGGTGGCGAAATCGATTTGAGCAAATATCGTCACCCGCAGATGCAGCCCTCAGAAGTGCTCGAGGCAACCGAACTTGTGATGAGTCGAATCACCGAACTGGTTGAACAACTTCGTGGCGAAAAAGCGCCGACCGTGCGCTGGAACACCGCAGAGACCGGCCAGGCGGCCACCGGAAACTTCAAGAAGAAGGCTAAAAAGTGAGCAAAATAGCGGTAATGGGAGCCGGCAGCTGGGGAACCACATATGCCAAGGTGCTCGCCGACGCGGGCAACGACATCTGGCTCTGGGCCAGACGCGAAGACATCGCCGAAGAGATCAGAGACACCCACCGCAACGGAGACTATGTTCCGGGCGTGGTCTTGCCGACCAACCTTCGAGCATCCAGTGATGTTGCCGAGGTGCTCGAAGGCGCAGTTCAGGTATACATCGCCGTGCCGGCTCAAAGCTTGCGCGCCAACCTAACCGCCTGGGGTCACCTGATTCCTGCAAATGCAATCTTGGTGAGCTTGATGAAGGGTGTTGAGCGAGACACCGGTTTGCGCATGAGCGAAGTTATTGCCGAGGCAACCGGTTTTCCGTCAGAACAGATCGCAGTGGTCTCTGGCCCAAACCTGAGCCAAGAAATTGCTGCCGAGCAGCCTGCGGCTTCGGTGGCTTCATCGACCTCGCGAGACACCACAATCGCCGTTGCCGAGGCTTCGACCAATTCATATTTCACCTGCTTCAGAAACAACGACGTGATCGGAACCGAGTTCGGTGGAATTCTCAAGAACCTCATCGCGGTTGCAATTGGAATCGTTAACGGTGTTGGCTATGGTGAAAACACCAAGGCATCAATCATGACTCGCGGTCTTGCCGAGATCTCTCGCTTTGCTGTTGCCTATGGTGCGCAACCAACCACCATGGTTGGTCTTGCCGGCTTGGGCGATCTAATTGCGACGTCTGAATCACCGCTATCGCGAAACCACAAGGCCGGTGAAATGCTCGGTCGCGGTTATTCGTTGCGCGAGGTGCTCAAGCGTATGTCGCAAACCGCCGAGGGTCTCTCTTCGGTGAAGCCAGTGCTTGCACTCGCCGAAGCCAAAGGCATCTCGATGCCGATTGTTGAGCAGGTGCACGCCGTGCTCGAGGGTCGCATGGATCCGCGTGACATCGCCCCGACTCTAACCCACGAAACCGACGGTCCGGTTCGCGAATAATGTCAAAGCTGCGCGTTGCAATTCTTTTCGGCGGCCCGTCTTCTGAGCACGAAATTTCTTGCGCCTCGGCATCTGGCGTGCTCGGCGCTATTGACCGCAGCAAATACGACGTCATCCCAGTGGGAATTACCAAAGCCGGCAATTGGACTCTAGCTGCCGATGACGCAGCCAAGTGGGCGCTGCGCAAAGGCAACCTCGCCGTAGTCGAAGACGAGGGCAACAGCGTTGCCTTTGCCACCGATGGCAGCCGCGAGCTGATCTTGACCGATGCCACTGGAAGCCGTTCGCTCGGTTTCGTCGATGTGGCGTTTCCGGTGCTGCACGGCCCTTATGGCGAAGACGGCCAGGTTCAGCGTGAGCTAGAGGCCGTTGGCGTTGCCTACGTTGGCAACGGGGTGCTTGCCTCTGAAAGAGGTATGGATAAGGAACTCTCGAAAGATGCGTTCTTGGCTGCCGGCATCTCGGCAACGCCTCATGTGGTGCTCACCGAAGACTCATGGATGCGCGACCCCGAATCGGCGCTCGAGAAAATTCGCGGGCTCGGACCGATGCCAATCTTTGTGAAGCCCGCCCGAGCGGGTTCATCGAAGGGTGTCAGCAAGGTCAAGAACCTTGATCAACTCGGCGACGCTCTCGAGGTTGCTTTTGCCGAAGACAACAAGATCGTGATCGAGCGCGGGCTAAGCGTTCGTGAAATTGAGTTTGCTGTTCTCGAGTCGCGTGATGGCTCGAGACCTCGAGTCTCACTGCCCGGCGAAATCGTCGTGAAGACCAGAGAATTTTATGACTTCGATGCGAAGTATCAAGACGAGGACTCGGTTGATTTGGTTGTGCCAGCTGTTATCGAACCGTCGCTTCTTGCCGAATTACAAAAAGCTGCCGCCGATGCTTTCGTTGCTCTTGGCTGCGAGGGCCTTGCTCGTGCGGACTTCTTCGTTACCGCTGACGGATTCTTTGTCAACGAACTCAACACAATGCCTGGCTTCACCCAGCTGTCGATGTATCCGGCGCTTTGGAAGTCCTCTGGTCTTTCGTATCCAGATCTGATTGACGAACTGATTGCGCTGGCGATTCAGCGCAGCAAACGTCTGCCCTAAACCCCACAACACGCCACCTCTCCGTCTTGACAAAGCGGGGGGGGGGGTAATTTCAATGGCAAAGCGGGTAACCGCACTATTGATTAGGGGAAAAATGTCTGATTTAACGCCAAAAGAAGCCAATGCCGATGCCAAAGCTGCCAAGGCTAAGGCCAAAGCGATGCGACCATGGTTTAAGAAGAAGCGCATCATCTTGCCACTGGCACTCGTGGTAATCGTCGGAATTTCAATGGCTTCTGGTGGCGGCAACAGTGGGTCGACCAGTACTTCAACAGAGAGCTCTGAAGAGACCACGCCAGAAGAATCAATTGCGAAACTTGGCGACACCGTTATTGACGGTGACTGGTCATATGTTGTTTCGAACCTGAAATGTGGCGTAAAGCAAGTTGGAAGCAGTCTCTTAGGTGCTGAAGCTCAGGGGCAATTTTGCATCGTGAGCATTAGCGCAACCAACAACGGAACCAAGGCTGACTACTTTCTTGGATCTGAACACAAGATTTACGATGTGAATGGTTCGGAATATGGATCTGACAGCAGTGCTTGGATTTATCTTGATGACAATATGCTTATTAAAGAGGTTAACCCAGGCAACACCAGCAAGGGACAAATAGTTTTCGATGTCCCTGAGACCGCAGACCTAGACTACATTTTGGTCAAAAGCAGCTTCTTGAGCGATGGAGTCAAAGTCTCTCTAAAGTAAAAATTGTTTGCAGAATAACGGGACAGAATTATCTGTCCCGTTTTTCTTTATCCGAGACAGTTCTTCGTGGCCTCGATTGACATGACCGCGAACGCTATTGAGTCGAGCGTGTTCACACCAACGGCTTTCTCTGAATCGACGATTACCTCGAGTGCCGGGGTGCGGGCATAACTTATGAATCTGTAGCTCGGCTTCGCGCTCTCATCGACTAACCAGTCAACACCCGATGCCGTTACGCACGGCAGGGTGCTGATTTCGACAGGCTCGATGCCGCAGCGCAAGATAATCGCCGCTGGATTACCCCAGGCAGCGGTCGATTGCGCGTTAGTGGTTCTGCGTTCTTGACCGTCAACCACGTCAGGCAAACGCACGATTACGTCGGCGCAGCCTGGGTTATTTGCATCTGCTGCCGGCTCGAGCGATACCGTCGGTGAGCAGGCCGAAAGCGCCAGAGACAGCGCAATTGCTGCAATCAACGAGGCTACTGGGCGAGAAATCTTCATCGATTACAGGCTACCTTTGACTCGTGCCAACCATTGCCGAACTCGGAGAGAACGCCAGCCTCGCGCGCACAATTGCCAGGTTGAACCTTGCCACAGCCGCTCTCGTTGGCCCTGGCGACGACTCCGCGGTAGTTTCTGCGCCAGATTCTCGCTTCACCGTGACCACAGACACCATGGTCGAGGGTCACGACTTCAAGCTCGAATGGTCGTCTGGTTATGACCTCGGGTACAAGTCCATCGCCTCAAACGTTGCCGATGTTGCGGCCATGGGCGCCAAGCCAACCTCGCTGGTGGTCGCACTAATCTGTCGCCCTTCGACCGAGATCGAATGGCTCGAGTCTTTCGCTGACGGGTTGCGGGATGGTTGTTTAGCACTTGCGCCCGAGGCTGCTGTTGTCGGGGGAGACCTGACCATCGCTGACACAACAGTCATCGCCGTCACCGCTCACGGCGACCTCGAGGGTCGCGCACCAGTTCTTCGTTCTGGTGCACAAGTTGGCGACGTGCTTGCCGTTGCCGGAACCCTCGGCAAAGCTGCGGCCGGCTTAGCGCTGTTGCAGAGTGGCAACTCAGACGCAATTTCTTCGTATGACGAGCTGGTTGATTTTCAGCGCCGCCCGCAGCCTCCGATTACCTCGGGCGTAACCGCAGCTGTAGCCGGCGCAACCTCGATGCTCGATTTATCAGACGGGCTATCGCGCGACGCCGCTCGTATCGCCAAGGCCAGTGGCGTTACCGTGTCACTCAACCGTCGTGACCTTCAGGGTTTCGAAGCGATGCTCGAAGAGGCCGCACGCGCGATTGGCGCTAATGCTTTTGATTGGGTTCTCGATGGTGGCGAAGATCATTCGTTGCTCGCAACATTCGCCGCTGGCTCGAGCATTCCGCGCGAGTTCAAGCCAATCGGTGAAATAGTTGCGCGCACAAACCATGATGTTTTGCTAGATAACGCTGCTGTTGCCGAGGGCGGCTGGGACAGTGTTAGAGATTGATTCTTAGGCGTGCAACTGCGAGTTGAGCTGAATGCCCTCGCCGGTGCGCGGCAAAACCTCGACGCGACCGGTCACAGAATTGCGACGGAACAACAGGTTTGGTAGGCCGCTTAGCTCGCCCGCCTTCGCGGTGCGTTCACCGTTTGAGTCGATGATTGTGACCTTGGTTCCGGCTGTTACATAGAGACCAGCCTCAACAACAGAGTCGTCACCGATCGAGATGCCAACGCCAGAGTTAGCTCCGAGCAGGGCTCGTTCGCCAATAGTTACGCGCTCTTTGCCGCCACCCGAAAGCGTGCCCATAATCGAGGCACCGCCACCGATGTCGCTGCCATCGCCGACGACAACGCCCTGCGAGACGCGACCCTCAACCATCGAGACACCGAGGGTGCCGGCGTTGAAGTTGACAAAACCCTCGTGCATGATCGTGGTGCCAGGTGAAAGGTGAGCGCCAAGGCGAACTCGGCTTGCATCTGCGATGCGAACCTTGCGCGGAGTGACGTAGTCGACCATGCGCGGAAACTTGTCAATGCTGTGAATCGAGATGCCAGCGCGCTGCAGTGAGCCGCGAAGTTCTTCGAGGTCGTCAAGAGCAATCGGCCCTGCGCTAGTAAAGGCAACGATCGGCAGATTCGGAATCAGCTGGTCGAGGTTGATGGTGTTTGGCTTGACCAGCAGGTGGCTGAGCAGGTGCAGGCGCAGATAGGCGTCGGCGGTTGAGGTCACCGGGTCGGCTAGGTCGATCTCGGTGCGAACCCACCGGATGCTGACTCGGCGACGAGGGTCTTCGCCAACCAGAGCGTCGAGCTCTTTCGGAACCACCCATTGTGCATCGTTCTTTGGTGCTTCGCCGAGTTGTGGCTTGGCATACCAGACGTCGAGAACTGTGCCGTCGGTGGCAACGGTCGCG
>CAIKYE010000190.1 GCA_903831585.1 uncultured Micrococcales bacterium
ACGCGGTCGATTGCAACCGGTGAACAGTAGACACCCTTGTTGGCAACGCCAGCCTCGGCAGCTGCCATGGTCAGCGGTGAAAGTTCGTTCACACCAAGAATCGATGAAGGCACATATTGCAACTCAGTGCCGTCAGAACGCTTCACTCCGAACGCAACCGCTGTGTCACGGATATCACAGAGATCGAGCTGGCTAGCCATGTTGGCGAACGCGGTGTTTACCGACATTGCTGTTGCCGAAACCACCGAAAGGTCTTCGGGTTCTTTCACGATATTGTTCGGTGCCCAGGTGCCAAGCAGGGTGCCGCAGCGAGCGGCAAAGTCTGATGCGTTCCACTCTTTGACTCGGCCATCGACGTGGTCGTTTAGCTTGAATCCGCGGGTGAGCCAGGCGGCCAGAGTGAAGATCTTGTAGGTCGAACCGGTCTGAAAGCCACTGGATCCGCCGTATGCCTTGTCGCTCGAGTAGTTCACCGAGGTTCGACTCGGGTCATCGCTGAGGGTCTGATCGTAGATTCGGTTCTGGGTCATCGCCAAAATACGGCCGGTGCCAACCTGCACAGAAACCGTTGCCGACCCGAGTTTGTATTCGTTCGTCGGGGGAGCCCACTTCATGGTTGCGCTGTATGCGGCCTGCTGAACATCCATGTCCATCGATGTGTAAATCTCGAGGCCGCCACGACGAAGCAACATTTCGCGGTCTTCGAGTGTCGGGCCAAACTCAACGCTGTTTCGAATCTCCCACACCGCATAGTCACAGTAAAAAGCTGTGACCTGATTTGCTTCGCAACCGGCGGGAGTATCACTGATGTCAACGATGATCGGCGTTGCCTTGGCGGTCGACGCCTCTTGCGATGTGATGTAACCCTCGGCAACCATGTTGTCGATCACATAGTTGCGGCGGCTCTTGGCGCGATCAAGGTTCTCGGGTGCATCAGGTCGGTAGTCGTTTGGTGACTTCAACATGGCGGCTAGCAGAGCGGCCTGCGGAATGTTCAGGTCTTTTGCCTTCACGCCAAAGTAATACTCAGATGCCGACTCGACGCCATTGATCTGATTGCCGAAGAACGCAAGGTTCAGGTAGCCGGCAAGAATCTCTTGCTTGGTGGCAACACCTTCGAGGGCGATGGCCAGACGAATCTCGCGCAGCTTGCGGTCGATGGTCGCAACGGTTGCCTCTTCGATGGCCTGCTTGTCGCCACTGAGGTTCGCGGCCTCGACCAGCGAGTTCTTCACATACTGCATTGTGATGGTTGAGCCACCTGGGCCACCGCCACCCATTGCCGCGTTGGTCAGGGTTGCTCGAATTAGCGAAATTACGTCGACGCCACCGTGCTCAAAGAAGCGAGGGTCTTCGGTGGCCACCACGGCATTGCGAATGTTCGGTGACATGTCGTTGTAGTCAATTGAGATGCGGTTCTCGTTATAGAACTTGGCCACCTCAACGGGCTGGCCATCCTTGATGCCATAGATGGTCGAAGCCTGGGATGCGTTCACGGGCTTTATGTAGTCGGGCAGGTTCTCGAACACCGAGATGCCGGCTGAGGCGGCAAAACCGCCAACCAAGAGGATAGGGGCGAGTACCACCATTGCTAGAACACCCGCAATAGCACTCAATCCACTGAACTTTAGGATTGCGCTAAAGAAGGTCTCGTTCTTCTTGCCGCCAGACATAAGGTCAAGATTACCCGACAAAGTCTGGGATAATTCTGAGCATGACTAAGTGGGAATACCTAACAACACCTCTACCTCCGCACAACCAGACCGCAATCTTGAACGATTGGGGCAAAGAGGGCTGGGAGCTCGTAACTATCGAGACCAACGCCATGGGTGGCCTGGTGGCCTTCTTCAAGCGCCCACTGGAGGGCTAATGTCTCAGATCGAACAGCGACTAATCGAGCTCGGCTCGCCCTTGCCAGAGGTTGCCAAACCGGTTGCTGCCTACGTGCCTTCGGTTGTTTCGGGCAACCTGGTCTTCACCTCTGGTCAGTTGCCATTCAAGGATGGCGTTCTCATCGCAAGCGGCAAGGTCGGCGAAACCGATGGCTTGGTCGAACCTGCTTTGGCAAAGACTTTGGCGCGTCAGTGCGCTCTTAACGCGCTCGCGGCAATCAAGTTGGCAATCGGCGATCTCGACCGCGTTACTCGCATTGTGAAGGTTGTTGGATTCGTATCTTCTGTTCCTGAGTTCACCGGTCAGCCGGGTGTCATGAACGGCGCGAGCGAATTCTTGGTCGAGGTTTTTGGTGACAAGGGAGTTCACGCGCGCAGCGCGGTCGGGGTTCCTTCGCTACCGCTTGACTCGGCCGTTGAGGTCGAGCTAATCGCCGAATTCGAGTAGCTCTTACTTAACGTTTCGAATGAACTTTGCGGGGTTTCCTGCAACTACGGTTGAGGCTGCGACATTCTTGGTGACTACTGCACCCGCGCCTACTACAGCATCATCGCCGATTTCGACTCCGGCGAGAATTATTGCGCCAGATCCAATCCACACGTTCTTGCCGATAGTGATCGGAAGACCGGCCTCCCACCCCTGTGATCGCAATGCGGGGTCTAGTGGGTGAATCGGAGTCATGAGTTGCACGTTAGAGCCAAACATCGTGCCTGAGCCGATTCTAATTTCTGCAACATCAAGCGCAATCAATCCGTAATTCGCAAAACAGTTATCACCCCAGTGAATGTTCTTGCCGAAATCGACCTTGATAGGTTCGCGTAACCATAGACCTGCGCCAACGGTGCCGAAAATTTCTGGCAGTAACGCAACCGCTGCGTCGGAATCAAAAGGCAGCTTGTTGTTGTATTCGGTGCAGAGTCTGCTAGCTGCAGCAATCGCCTGCCATTGCTCAGGCCCAGCCTTGTACCAATCGCCTGCATGCAGACGTTCAGTCATGGTTCGAGTATCACTCGGGTCTATCGCTTTGATGCGGCCGTCAACTGTCATGCTGCCAAGATTATCGTTTAGTCGTTAGCTCCGCCGGCGAGCTTGCCTGAAATCGATTGCATAACGCTGGTGTCTGCGAGGGTGGTTACATCACCAATCGGTCGATCTTCTGCAACGTCACGCAACAGTCTGCGCATGATTTTTCCGCTTCGGGTCTTTGGTAATTCTGCAACCACGATTATTGTGCGTGGCTTAGCAATTGGACCGATTTCTTTTGCAACGTGATCGCGCAGAATCTTAGAGACGTCTGAATCAGAACCAGCGGCTTCGATTTGGTTCTGTCGCAAGATAACAAAAGCAACAATTGCCTGGCCAGTGGTTTCATCTTTTGCTCCGACAACCGCGGCTTCGGCGACAAACGGATGCGACACGAGCGCGCTCTCGATTTCGGCTGTCGAGAGTCGATGCCCAGAAATGTTCATCACGTCGTCTACGCGACCGAGTAACCAGAGGTCACCCTCTTCATCCCACTTCGCGCCATCACCGGCAAAGTACTTACCCTCAAACTTCGACCAGTAGGTCTCTTTGAAACGCTCGGGGTCGCCCCAGATGCCGCGAAGCATTGACGGCCAAGGCTCGGTGAGCACGAGTAATCCGGCGTGACCCCGACCAAGAATGTTTCCTTCGTCGTCAAGAACTTCGGCCGAGACGCCAGGTAGCGGCACCTGCGCCGAACCAGGCTTGAGTGTCGTGATGCCCGGCAGCGGAGACACCATGATCGCGCCGGTTTCGGTCTGCCACCAGGTGTCAACGATTGGCGCTTGCCCGCCACCGATGTGTTCGCGATACCACATCCATGCTTCGGGGTTGATTGGTTCGCCAACCGAACCGAGCACGCGAATGCTCTTGAGGTTGTGCTGCTCTGGAATTTGGCTGCCGAGCTTCATGAAAGTGCGAATTGCGGTTGGCGCGGTATAGAAAATGCTGACGCCATACTTTTCGATGATGCTCCACCAGCGACCCCAGTCTGGAGTGTCTGGTGTGCCTTCGTAGATGACCTGGCTTGCGCCGTTGGCTAGCGGGCCGTATGCCACGTATGAGTGCCCGGTGATCCAGCCGACGTCGGCGGTGCACCAGTAGACATCGGTCTCGGCGTGTAGGTCGAAAACGTTTTTGTGCGTGTATGCCGCTTGGGTTAGGTAGCCACCCGAGGTGTGCAAGATGCCCTTAGGTTTGCCGGTGGTGCCTGACGTGTAAAGAATGAACAGCGGGTGCTCCGCGTCGAACGCCTGCGCCTCGTGCTCGTCACTCGCGTTGCCAACTGCCTCGCTCCACTCGACGTCACGACCCTCGACCCAGGCGACATCTTGGTTGGTGCGACGCACTACCAAAACATTTTTCACAGATGCGCACTTGCCCGCGCTTAGTGCTTCATCGACCGCCGGCTTCAGCGCACTTGCCTTGCCCTTGCGATAGCCGCCGTCTGCGGTGATCACGAGTTTTGCATCGGCATCTTCGATGCGCGATGACAGTGATTCCGCGCTGAAGCCGCCGAAGATTACGCTGTGCACGGCACCGATTCTGGCAACAGCCTGCATCGCGATTATCGCTTCGGGAATCATTGGCATATAAATAGCAACGCGGTCGCCAGGTTTTATACCGAGCGCGGTGAGTGCGTTCGCCGCTTTCTTGACCTCACGAGTTAGCTCGGCGTAGGTTAGCTCTCTGCTGTCGCCGGGTTCACCCTCGAAAAAGATTGCGGTGCGATCACCGTTGCCGACCTCGACGTGTCGGTCGAGGCAGTTATAAGAGATGTTTAGCTTGCCGTCGGCAAACCACTTCGCAAACGGCGGGTTGGTCCAGTCGAGAGTCTGGGTGAACGGCTTGTGCCAGTGCAGGTTGTTGGCCTGCTTGGCCCAGAAGCCGAGCCGGTCGGCCTTCGCTTCTGCATAGAGGTCTACCTGCGCAATCGCGTTTCTGGCGAAGGTCTCGCTTGGCGCGAAGTGTCGATTCTCGTGCGAAAGGTTTTCGATCTCATGATCGGCAGACATCGTCGTCCTCCAAGTTTTTACGTTCCTGTTCGACATAATGCCACAGAACGAAAAGTCATTTTTGCGACTGTTTTCAGCAAACTAGGTAATTGCTGACAAATCGCTCAAATTCTGCGGTTCAACGCCGAATAGGGGTAGCCGAAGATTAGAATCAAGTGTTGGTTAAATCCAACTCGCCATACCGATTCCCCCAATCTGGTATGGCCGGCGGCAGGTTTCCCCCAAACCTGCCGCCACTTCTCTTTTAATCCCCAGATTTGCGTGGAAGACTCCACACCCTTTGAACTTGGGTAAACCTGAACTCATGTTTAGTCAGCCCGAGCTCGCACCCATAACCCGGCTGCTCGCCGAGACAGGCGTGACCGACCTGGTCTTCAACGGGCATCAGCATGCGGCCGTGCTGCGGCAAGACCGCTGGAACCCGGTGCCCTCCGGGTTTGACAGCGAAGAGCAGCTATCTCAAGCGGCCAAGATGCTCATTTCGCTGGCCGGCAAACGCATCGACTTGGCTCAACCGTTTGCAAGCGCGAACCTCGAGAAGGTTCGTGTGCACGCCATGCTCGCCTCTTCGGTAAATAGCCGAACTCACCTCTCTATTCGTATTCATGCGTCACGCGATGTGGCTCTGAGTCAGTGGTTATCGTTCAATCGCATTTCGACAGATCAGGCCTCCCTCTTGAAACAGATGCTTGAAAGCAAAGAGAGTTTCTTGGTGAGCGGTTCTGCCGGTGCCGGCAAGACAACTTTGCTGAGGGCACTGCTCGGCGAAGTCGAAACGCAACGAATCATCACGATAGAAGACACCGCCGAGCTGCAACTTGGTTCATATAGCTGTGTTGCCCTGATCACGCGTGAAGCCAACGTGGAAGGACGCGGAGAGATAACACTGAATCAACTCTTGATTGAGTCGCTGCGAATGCGACCCGATCGAATTGTCATCGGTGAGGTTCGCTCCGTCGAGTTGATTACGCTTTTGCAGGCGAGCAGTTCGGGGCACTCTGCCGCCGCCACGATGCATGCGACTTCAATCGACCAGGTGTTTGATCGCATCGAGTCGATTGCAATCTCTTCAACTGCCGATGCTCGCCAGGTGGTTCATCTGGCCCGAAACACGATTCGCTGGCTGGTTCACATCTCGGTAGCCGCATCTAAACGCACTCTAGAAATCAGGCGCAATGAGTGACCGCGAAATCTTGGCCAAGTTCAATTCACTATTGAATGCCGGTCTCTCACTCGATCAGGCAGCCCGCGCAGCCGAGTCTGCAAAACTCAGTGAACGGTTTCAAGTTCAGCATCGCTACCTTGTTGCAGTTTGCACCGAGGCAGGCGCAGCGCCGGTTGCCGCACTGCGCTGTCTCGAACAGATTGCCGAGCAGCAGTTTGAGAGCGAAGCAAAGCTGCGAGTAAGTGGAACCGTGCCGAAGGCCACTGCCCGCCTGGTGCTGTGGCTACCGGTAGGTGCCGCGCTACTTGGTCAACTGGCCGGGCTCGAGTCCATTTCGGTGTTCTTTGAGTCCTTGCTAGCCCTCACCGCGCTGCTGCTGGGGCTCATGCTTTTGGTCGCGGCTCAGGTTTGGTCAAGCAGAATTCTGTCGACCGCCATTCAGATTCAAGTCCCTGAAGAAATCGTTCTTGATGCGATTGCACTGTGTCTTGGCGCGGGGTTGTCGTTGCAGTTGGCGAGCCAGATCAGCGTCAAGAATTTCACCGATAGTTTTGGGCATGAACCCAACAAACGGATTCTCGAAGAATTTCAAGAATTGTCTGATTTTTCAGATTTGACCGGCGCTCCAATTGCCAAGCTGTTTCGCAATCGTGCCGAAGTGACACGAAGGTTGAAGGCGCATAAGCAGAGCGAATTACTCGAGCGGGTGTCGATTCGCTTGCTCGCACCCTTAGCAATCTTTGTTTTGCCAGCATTTGTATTGATTGCAGTTTTGCCAATGTCAATCGCATTACTTACTTCACCATGAAAGGAAGACCATGAGAGCGCATCGACAAGAATCAAAATCTGAAAACTGGCTTGCAGATGACACCGGAGCGGCGACCGCCGAATATGCGATTGCCACGATGGCGGCCGTAGGGTTTGCTGGTCTGCTAGTGATCATCATGCGAAGCGATGAGGTTAGGCAAATACTTCTCGACCTGGTGCGAAGTGCACTCACCTTTTCCAGCGATGCTCCGAGCGAGTAAAGACTCGGGTGCCGTGACGGCCGAGTTTGCTGTTGTACTGCCTTCGGTCTTCATGATCTTGGCAATCTCGGTGTTATCGATTTCGGCACAGGTTGAAAGGCTGAAAATGGTGTCAATCGCTGGCATGATGTCGAGAGCTGTTGCCAGGGGAGAGCCGGTCGAGTTATTGAACAAAGTCTTCGCCGGGCAGTTGGGGCAAAATTCTTGGCAGATATCGAGCCACGGCAACTTTGCCTGCGTTGAGCTGAATCGGCTAGTGGGTCTCGCCGCATTGCCCGATTTCGGCCTGCGACTCGCCGAAGTACAGTGCGCTAGAAAGTTGGGGTTATGAAGTGGCAGATTCGGTCGAAAATGGGCCAAAATCTCGGTTCTGGAACGATTCTCGGGCTTGGATTAGCCCTCGGCACCCTTTCGGCCCTCTTAGCCAGTAATTTGGCGGTTTTCGGCCTAATTTCGATCGAAAAACTCAGGGTTCAGGCCGATCAAATTGCCGTTGCGGCGGCCGATTCGGCTCGGGGGTTGATAACGGGCTATCCGTGCCAAACTGCTGAGCAAATGGCAACTATGTATATGGTGTTGCTTGACACATGTCGTATTGTCGGTTTCGATTCATTTATAAGGTTGCGTTCTGCAGTGGTCGGCATCGAGATAGAAGCTTCGTCTCGGGCAGGTGCTGTCGGGGGCAACTGAAACAAGGAGTAATGCGTGGCAAATAGCCGAAAACTGGTCATCGTCGAGTCGCCGGCCAAAGCCAAAACCATTGGCAAGTACCTGGGCAATGATTTCGAGGTCTTGGCCTCGGTTGGGCACATCCGTGATTTGATCGACACCAAAGACGTGCCGTCTGAGCTCAAGAAGACCTCGATTGGCAAGTTCTCGATCAACATCGAAAACGACTTCGAGCCGATGTATGCCATTTCTGCCGGCAAGAGCAAAACCGTTAGCGACCTGAAGGCCGCCCTAAAAAACGCAGACGAGCTCTATCTCGCAACCGATGAAGACCGCGAGGGTGAGGCCATCGCTTGGCACCTGATGCAGGTGCTGAAGCCCAAGGTTCCGGTTAAGCGAATGGTTTTTCACGAAATCACCAAAGAGGCAATTCAGGCCGCGTTGAGCCACACCCGCGATATCGATGAAAACCTGGTGCAGGCTCAAGAGACCCGTCGTGTGGTCGACAGACTTTATGGCTACGAAGTGTCACCGGTGCTATGGCGGAAGATTAACCGCGGTCTTAGTGCCGGTCGCGTGCAGTCGCCGGCGATGCGATTGGTCGTTGAACGCGAACGTGAACGCATGGCGTTCATTTCGGCGAGTTATTTTGACGTCAAGGCCGTGCTCGATTCGCAGGTCAAAGGTGAACCAAACTTCGAAGCCAAGTTGCTGAGTCTCGATGGCAAGCGAATTGCAACCGGCGAAAGCTTCAACGACCTCGGTGTGCTTAAGTCTGATGTTCGCGTGCTGAGCGAAGCAGAAGCAACCTCACTCGCAGATCAAATGAAATCGTCGTCGGTCGACATCGAGGTAACTTCTGTCGAAGCTAAACCTTCTACTCGTCGACCGGCAGCACCGTTTACAACTTCAACACTTCAGCAAGAGGCATCGCGCAAGTTGCGCATGTCTGCAAAGCAGACCATGGATACCGCACAGTCGCTCTATCAAGAGGGTCACATCACCTACATGCGAACTGATTCGCCAACGCTTTCTGCACAGGCAATAGCCGCCGCTCGAGCTCAGGCAGCAGAGATGTTCGGCAAAGAATTGGTTGCCGATGCACCTCGCATCTACACCGGCAAATCGAAGAACGCCCAAGAGGCGCACGAGGCAATTCGCCCAGCCGGAGAGGTGTTCAAGCGCCCATCCGAGCTATCTGGAGTGGTGTTTGGCAGGGCCTTTGAGCTCTATGACCTGATCTGGAAGCGAACCATCGCCTCGCAGATGCAAGACGCCAAGGTTTCGACCACCACCGCCCGCATTGCGGTTACCGGCCTCGAGGGTCACGGCCCGGCCGAGTTCACGTCATCTGGCACCGTGGTCACCTTCAAGGGTTTCATGGCCGCCTATGAAGAGAGCCAAGACGAGAGCCGCGAAGAAGACGATAGCGAAGAGCGCGAGTCGAAACTGCCGAAGCTCGAGGTTGGTCAGAAGCTAAAGGCAATCGATGTTTTTGCTAAAGATCACCAGACCTCACCGCCACCGCGTTACACCGAAGCGAGTTTGGTCAAAGCGCTAGAAGAAGATGGCATCGGCCGCCCATCTACCTATGCATCGATTATGTCGACCATCATCGGCAAGGGCTATGTAACGAAACGTGGTCAGGCTCTGGTTCCAGAGTGGATTGCTTTCACGATTACCCGTTTTCTCGAAGACAACTTCGAGCAACTCGTCGATTATGCATTCACCGCGCAGATGGAAGAAGATCTAGACCTCATTGCCTCTGGCGATCTCGACCGAAGCACCTGGCTGCACCGTTTCTACTTTGGTGGCGAGGGCATCGAGGGTTTGCATGCGACGGTAGAAAACGTTGGCGATAGTGACCCGCGTGCGGTCAACTCAATCTTCATCGCAGATAACATCACTTTGCGCACCGGCAAGTATGGCCCATACATCGAAACCATGGTTGAGCCCGGCAGCGAAGGTGCAGACGAAAACGGTCGTCGCATCGTCAACATTCCCGAAGGCCTAGCGCCAGATGAGCTGACGGTTGAAAAAGCGCAAGAGCTCATCGATGCACCAATCATCAGCGACCGAATCATGGGGCAAGATCCTGACAGCGGCTTCGATATTCTCTTCAAGGATGGTCGCTATGGACCATACGTTTTGCTAGATGACCCGAAAGCTGAAAAACAGCGCACCGCTTCGTTGTTCAAGTCGATGTCACCCGAGACCTTCACCTTTGAAGAGGCAGTCAAACTACTTTCACTTCCACGCGTGGTCGGAATCGACCCTGAGACCGAGAATGAGATCACAGCGCAGAACGGCAAGTTCGGCCCATATATGAAGAAGGGCACCGATTCGCGCTCGTTGGCAACCGAAGAAGAAATCTTCGGCATCACGCTCGAGCAGGCCCTAGAGCTATACAAGCAGCCGAAGTATGGCGGCCGCCGCACGGCGGCAACCCCGCTCAAAGAGTTCGGCGAAGACCCGCTATCAAAGCTCAACGTTGTGGCGAAGACCGGTCAGTTTGGTCTCTACATAACCGACGGAGTGGTTAACGCAACCGTGCCAAAAGAAGAGCCGCTTGACGAACTCACCCCAGATCGCGCATTCGAGCTTCTGATGATTCGTCGAGAGAAACTCGGCGTCGAACCGGGTGAGGCTCCACCGAAGGCATCGCGTTCGCGCAAAATTGCAAGCTCGACTCGAGTCGTGAAAAAAGGCGCTACCCGAAAAAAGAAGGCCTAGCGTGACGAAGGGCCTATTCATTTCTTTTGAGGGAATCGACGGTGTTGGCAAGTCGACTCAGCTCGATTTGCTGGTTCGATACTTTGAAGAACTTGGTCGCACGGTTTGTCGAACTCTCGAACCTGGCGGCACAGATTTGGGTCGCGAAATTCGCGAGTTACTTTTGCACCGCAAAGGCGAAGTTGCTCCCAGAGCAGAAGCACTCTTGTTTGCGGCAGATCGAGCACATCACGTTGCAATTCTGGTTCGCCCGGCACTCGAGCGTGGTGAAGTGGTTATCACAGATCGCTACCTCGATTCATCGGTGGCATATCAGGGCAGCGGTCGCGACCTCGGATTCGACCAGGTGCGAGACCTTTCGCTTTTTGCGGTCGATGGACTGCTGCCAGACCTAACCGTGTTGCTAGATCTTGATGCCGAGAAAGCAGCGGCGAGAAGAAGCAACACCGGCGCTGAACCAGATCGTCTCGAGCGAGCGAAGACCGAGTTCTTCGAAACGGCGCGAAAGTCTTACTTAGACATGGCTGCCGCAGAACCGTCACGCTGGTTGGTTTTAGATGCCGAGCAGAGCGTCGAAACCATGCAGGCAAAGATTCGTGAGCGCGTTCAGGGATTGCTCGGGTAATGCCAACCCCTATTTGGCGTGAACTCTTTGGGCAGGCAGATGCCATCGCTCAACTCGAACTAGCTGTAAAAAACCGTGACCAGGGCGTGCAGCACGCCTGGTTGATGACCGGTCCACCCGGCTCGGGTCGCTCGAATATGGCCGTTGCCTTTGCGGCAGCCCTGCTATGTGCCGACGGCGGTTGTGGCACCTGTCGCTCTTGCACCCTGGCCATGTCTGGCAACCATCCTGACATCGACGTCTTGACCACCGAAAAGGTCGGCATCTCGATTGAAGAGGTTCGCAACCTTGT
Source organism: uncultured Micrococcales bacterium (assembly GCA_903831585.1). GTDB lineage: Bacteria > Actinomycetota > Actinomycetes > Actinomycetales > Microbacteriaceae > Rhodoluna. Next base: position 11,444 of record CAIKYE010000190.1, read on the forward strand.
GCTCAGCGCCCAAATGGGTGGTTCGATGGGCCGCTACCGAATCATGATTATTGAAGATGCCGATCGCATGGCCGAACGCTCGTCAAACGTTTTGCTGAAAGCACTCGAAGAACCACCACCAGGCACCGTCTGGATACTCTGCGCACCGAGCGAGGCAGACATGTTGCCGACAATTCGTTCTCGCGTACGTCGAATAACTCTGAAGACTCCTGCTGTCGAAGAAGTAACTCAGTTGCTTGTTGAGCGCGACTCGATCGATCGAGCGCTTGCCTTGACCGTTGCCGCAGAAGCGCAAAGTCACATTGGCATGGCGCGCAGGTTGGCGACCAGCGTCGATGCGCGTGGTCGACGCAAAGACACTCTCGTTGCGGCCCTCGACATAGATTCTGTTACCAATGCCATGTTCACTGCTGATCGCTGGATTGATCTTGCTAGAAGAGATGCAGAAGCGCTCACCACAGAGCGAGATTCTGAAGAGCGCGAAGAACTCTTGAGAGTGCTTGGTGTTGAAGACACTTCAAAATTGCCTCCCTATGCGCGAGCCGATGTGAAGACCCTTGAAGAATCTCAGAAGCGCAGAGCAACAAGATCACTTCGCGATGG
>CAIKYE010000191.1 GCA_903831585.1 uncultured Micrococcales bacterium
CGAAGGATGGCATTTTTGTGCCAGAGGGAGGTGTCAACGAGATTCCACTCGCGATTGCTCGCCTGGCCACCGAAGCCGGGGCAAAGATCATTCTCGATACTCAGGTTGATTTGATTGCCAAGAGTTCAGTCACGGCTGACGGCAAGAAGTATCCAGCCGACATTGTGATTGCTGCTGCCGACGCTCAAATTGTTGATCGACTGCTCGGCAAGGCCAGCCGCAAACCGCGGCGCGTATCTTGTTCTGGCGTTGCACTGTTCGCTGTTTTGAAAGAACCTTTACCCGCCGACACGGTTACCCACTCGGTGATCATGCCAAGCTCTCCAAAAGCACTGCACAAATCGCTTGATAAAACCGAAGTGCCAGCCGAAACTATGGCCTTTTTGAATTACTACAAACCGGGTCACATCTACCCAAACAGCAAGGCCACCGCCGCGATTTTGCTAACCGCTCCGGCCAATGGCGAAGTCTTTGATATCAATAGCGAATTTGTTCAACGTGAACTTGCACGCATAAGTTCGATGATCGGACTTAAGCAAAACCTTGCCGATCTGATTCTCGATTACAAAATTCTCGACCCGAGTTATTTTGCCGAGTTCGGCGCAGAAGGCGGGGCTCTTTACGGAGCTACGAGACCTATTTGGCAGGGTGGTCCGTTTCACTCCCCTGGCTACTCGTCACTCACGCGCCCATGGCTTTGGCGCGTCGGAGCATCGGTTCATCCTGGTGGAGGCATACCTGCCGTACTAGGTGGAGCGATGAATTCGGTTGCTCGACTACTAAAGAGAATTGGCTAGCAAAGCTACTTTTTAGAAGCTGTGCCCTTAGTGATAGTTTTTGTCTTCGTCACATCTGGCTTTGCATCAGTCTTTGGTTTGCGAGTCGCGTAAGCAAAAAGTGCCAGGCCGGCAACCAAAGCTCCAGCGCCCAATCCATAGGCCAAGACTTCTGATGCACGGTTGACATCGACAAAGACACCGACGAATACCACCGAGATAATTGCCACTACGACACCGATTAGCTTCGACTTCAAGTCATCAAGGTCTTTAACCTCTAGCCATCTTGGAACCTCTAGCTGATCATCAACGAACAGCTCATAGAGTCCGTAGCCGATGACTAGTAGCACGGTTCCTAGAAGAATTGCGTCGACTGCGGTTAGCACGTCGACAATCGTAATTTTCAGGTAAGCGTTCTGAAAGGCCGCCTCATAAACAACCTCGATGATCGCAATTGACCCCTGCACCATAAGCAGAAGAGCGCCGACCATTGAGGCAAGCGCGGGAACTACTACGGCGTATCGGGTTAGACCAAGAATTTTTCTCATGATGGCACTCTACCGCCCCGAGAGCATCGCGGCAGGAATCGAACCTGCGACCAAGAGATTGGAGCTCTCTTGAATTACTTTTTCGACTTGGCTTTGAGTAGAGAAACTATGAAAAGGATCAAAAGAAGAAAAAACGCGGGCCAGTTTAGGGCTTCGCCCGGTGGAGTGTGTGAGCTTTCGATTTTGCCCATCATGCCAGCCAAGGCTCTCATGGGTGCATCAAGGGCAAGAAAGAAAATAACCAGTGGTGTGAAGCCCTTGTATGCAAAGAACAAAACGAGCATGAGACCCACGAGAAGCAGCTGAATGGCTCCCCACTGATGGAACAGGGCAATAATGTTGTTTCCGCCCGAGACGCTCGTGTCAATGCCGGCGATAGATTCTGCTCCGCCATCTGGTGTGAACAAGTGAATCACGCTCCGAGCGACGACTATCAAAAGAAACGCAAGAGTTATTAGCCGAACAACTCCAAAACCTCTGTACTCTCTAGGGTTCTCTGGGAGAATCTGATTTCTCATGCTTTACCTTTCCTTGAAACTAGTATGGCGCCCTCGGCAGGAATCGAACCTGCAACCCTCTAACACCAATTTCGCTCACAGATTCGGGCCGAGGAGCAGCCCTCTTCGTGTAGCCATGGCGGCCGCTGCGGCTCGATTTGGCGCAGAGAGTTTGACGAGAGTGTGCTCGATGTGGGATTGAACAGTACGGTCAGA
>CAIKYE010000192.1 GCA_903831585.1 uncultured Micrococcales bacterium
AGCACCCGCTTGATGCCGCTGTGTTTCTTAGCGAACTTGGCTCGAACGGCTTCTTGGTCGAAAGACTCATCGAGCGGATCTCGAGCGATGTGCGCAGCCGAAGCCGGAATCAGGTTTTGCCACCAGGTGCCTTTGGCCGAATTCTTTGAGAAACCACCTGGCTTGCCGTCAGCAGTCTCGACCAATTCATCGATTGCCAGAGAACCAAAAATTCTTTGATCGATAAATCTAAACTCAACGGTTTTGCCGCGCGCAGTTTCGATGGTGATCACGACACGAGTTAGTTTGTCGGCAGGGTCACTCGGCTTTCGCAAAAACATTTGACCGCTCATGCCGAGGTGACCGACTAGCGCCAATTGTTTCGAAGCAGTCGATGACTTTTTGGCTAGTTCGATTGGCATCCAAAGAAATTTGCCGCGTCGCACAACGTCGAGAATCTTTGCTCCGTTGAGCGTTGAAACGAAATCGGTCGGGCCCGCAAGGTGTCGTTTCAGACTGCGTTCGTCGAGCACCTCGATTTGCAAGACCTTGCTGTTGGTCAGAGCCGGGGCCAGTCCGGCGCGAACCGTTTCCACCTCAGGTAACTCTGGCACTAGCGGCGCTTTCTCTTTTTCTTGACCGCTGGCAAGGCATCAACCAACACGTCGAGCGCCTTAATGGCAGCAGCTGTCTCGGCGTTCTTTTTGGTTCGACCTTCACCGTTGCTGATTTCTTCGCCGTTGATCAGAAGAGTCGAGAAGTAGTCACGGTCGTGATCTGGGCCCTCGAAGCGGGTCTTGTATGTGGGTGTGCCTCTACCCAATGCTTGGATGCGCTCCTGAAGCGTGGTCTTGGGGTCTGAGTTTGCGCGAATCTCGTCGGGATTCTCGAGCAGTGGAAACACGAATTTCTCAACAAGCGCGCGTGCAGCATCAAAGCCGTTGGACATGTATGCGGCACCCAGAATCGCTTCGAAAGCGTCGGCGAGCAGGTTTGGTTTGTTGCGGCCGTCGGTTGCAAGTTCACCCTTGCCAAGCAACAGATATTCACCGAGACCCAACTCGGCGGCGACCACCGCGAGCGCGCGTGCAGAGACGACCGCGTTCTTCACTTTGGTCATCTCGCCCTCGGGCAGGTCTGAGAGGGTTTCATAAATGTGGCTGGTAACGACAAAACCCAACACCGAGTCGCCTAGAAATTCGAGGCGTTCGTTGTTGGGTATGTTGCCGTGCTCGTATGAATACGAGCGGTGAGTCATTGCGAGTCTTAGCAGTTCGCGATTTATCTCTACTCCGAGTTTTGCACTCAGTGCATCGAATTTCATCGTTTCGCTTTATTCGCTCGACTCAAAAAGTTTTAAGCGTCGGCGACCTTGCGGCCCTTGTACTCCATGAATAGAGCTGCGCCGGTTGAGTCGGTGACTAGCTTCGCGCGGTGAGGAAGGCTGTAAACAACCTTGCCGTTTTCGATGGTCTTCACCAAGGCAATCGGAGCTGCCTTCCACTGCGAGCGGCGCGAACGAGTGCGGCTGCGGCTGAGGCGTCTTTTAGGTACTGGCATTTCAATCTTCCTTAAGCTTTTTCAGTTCACTCCACCGAGAGTCGATCTCGGCTTCGTGCACGTGGAGGGGGTCGTCTGCCATCCGCTCTCCGCAATTCGCGCATAAACCCAAACAGGATTCGTTGCAAATTGGTTTGAATGGGAGGTTTAGAACCACCGCATCGAGGATTGCCTGCTCAAGATCGATTTTCTCGTCTTGAACAGCAAAGTCATCCTCGCTCAGTAAAGAATAGGCGAAAAGTTCCTGAAAATCTACTTCGACGGCTACCGTAAGGGGCTCTAGGCAACGGCTGCACTCGCCGGCTGCATCGCCAAAGACCTCACCGGTGACCAGAATTCCCTCGTGAACCGACTCGAGGCGAAGGTCTAAGTCAATTACGTCGCCCGCCTTGACCGCAGTTACGGCGTTACCCAGGGCCGAAGGAATGGTGATATCGAGCTTTAGTTCGCGCATGTGGCCCGGCTTGTGCATCAAATCGTGCACGGATAACTCAAAAACCGACTGGTGGGCCACGATTAGCCCTTTGCTTGCTGAATTGACGCCTTCAGGGCCTTGACCACGGCCGCCGGCACATAGTTGTCAACCGAGCCGCCTAGTTCGGCCACCTGTTTGACCAGGCTGCTAGAGACGAATCCCTGGCTCGGGTCGGCTGGCATAAAGATGGTCTCGACCGATGCGAGATCTCGGTTTACCCGTGCCATCGGCAATTCATACTCGAGGTCGGCATTGTTGCGAACGCCCTTGATTAGAACGCTAGCCCCAACCTCGCGGCAGTAGTCAACCAGCAGTCCCTTGTCTAGCGTGGCCACGACCACCTTGGTGCTCGACGGAAAC
>CAIKYE010000193.1 GCA_903831585.1 uncultured Micrococcales bacterium
CCCGCGACTACGACGAGTTCGGAACCCGTGGGCATATCGACATAGTCGCCTGCTTCGCACCCGGTGGCAAAATTCTCTTTCACGATCAACTCGACCAAGAGCACCCTGATTTCTCGGTAAGCCACGAGGTCAAGCGCACACTCGAAGAGGCCGGTGGTTTCGAATTGATTTCGGTGCCGGCACCCAAAGTTTTGAAAGACAATCACGGATGGGTCGACTATTCGTATATCAATCACTACCTGGTGAACGGTGGTGTGATTCTCTGCTCATTCGATGACGAAAACGATCAGGTTGCCAAAGCGATACTCGAATCTTGCTACCCGAATCGCGAAGTAGTGCTCGTCGACGCCAGACCAGTATTTTCTCGCGGTGGCGGGATCCACTGCATAACTCAACAGCAACCGACTTCAAACTAAGGAATCACAATGGCACAGACGATTCTTCACGGTGAGCACGTAAAACTTGGCGCTAGCTTCACCGACTTTGGTGGCTGGGACATGCCGGTTCGCTACAGCAGCGACCTTGCCGAGCATCACGCCGTGCGCAATGCCGCCGGAGTTTTCGACATCTCGCACATGGCAGAGATTTTTGTTTCAGGCGATGACGCGGCAGCGTTTTTGGATTACGCACTAATCGGCATGGCCTCGGAGATTGCGATTGGTCGAGCAAAGTACTCGATAATTTGTAACCAAGACGGCGGAATCGTTGACGACCTGATTGTTTACCGACTCGCAGCAGATAACTTCTTGATAATTGCGAATGCCTCAAACCGAAGCGCGGTTGCCAGTGCACTCGAGAATCGCAAAGCTGGCTTTGCGGTCACAGTCGACGATCAGAGCGACGACTGGGCTCTGATTGCCCTTCAGGGACCAAAGGCCACCGGCATTCTTCAAAAACTCACGGATACCAACCTGGCCGAGCTCAAGTATTACTCGATTGCCGAGGCCGAGGTTTGTGGTGCAAGCGCATACCTTTGCCGCACCGGCTACACCGGTGAAGACGGCTTCGAGGTTCTGGTCTCTGCCGACAACGCGGCCAAGGTCTGGAACGAGATTCTCAAAGCAGGCGCCGAAGACGGTCTGATTGCCGCCGGACTCGCTTGCCGAGACACCCTGCGACTCGAGGCGGGCATGCCGCTCTATGGGCACGAACTCGACGAACAGCACACCCCAATTGACGCAGGTCTCGCCAAAGTCATTTGCTTCGACGAGGGGCATGACTTCGTCGGCCGCGAAGCCCTAGAAAAGATTGCCGAGCCAAGAGAGCGACTCATCGCTCTTGTGGGTGAAGGCAAACGCGCCGCCCGAGCCGATTACGAACTCAAGCACCCGTCAACCGGCGAAACCATCGGCGTGGTTACCTCTGGCGCGCTGTCGCCAACCCTCGGATACCCGGTAGCGATGGCCTACATTCGTGATGGGAATTTTGGCGTGGGCGACACGATTAGTCTTGACGTGCGGGGTAACTTAGAGCCCTACAAAATCGTGAAATTGCCGTTTTATAAGAGAGAGCACTAGCCGAGCATGTCGAATCCAACCGATCTTCACTACACAAAAGAACACGAGTGGCTCAAGGTTGAGGGCGATGTGGCAACGA
>CAIKYE010000194.1 GCA_903831585.1 uncultured Micrococcales bacterium
GGCGCATTGGCAAACCGTCACATCGATATCGCAGATCGCGTGCAGTTGCAGAAGTCACTGATTCGTTCGCACGCCGCAGGCATGGGTGCGATTGTTGAAACCGAAGTGGCACGAGCACTCATGTTTCTGAGACTAAAGACCATGTGTACCGGTCGCACAGGTGTTCGACCAGAACTTGCAGAAACCTACGCTGCAATTCTCAACGCAAACATCACGCCAATCGTTCACGAGTTTGGCTCTCTCGGATGCAGCGGTGACCTTGCACCGCTTGCGCACTGCGCAATTGTTGCGATGGGTGAGGGTCGCGCCTTCGACGCAGACGGCATTGAGAAGCCGGTTGCAGAATTACTTGCCGCGGCAAACATCAAGCCGGTCGAGCTTCGAGAAAAAGAAGGTCTCGCATTAATCAACGGAACCGATGGAATGTTGGGAATGTTGATTCTCGCGATTCACGATCTCGAAAAGCTAAACGATTCTGCTGACGCAATCGCCGCGATGAGCGTAGAAGGTTTACTTGGCACAGATCAGGTCTATCGCCCAGAACTTCACTTTGCACTGAGACCGCATGCCGGCCAGGCAATATCGGCGGCAAATATGTTTGCCGCACTAAAGGGTTCTGAAATTGTTGCGTCGCACATTGAGGGCGACAACCGCGTGCAGGACGCATATTCGCTTCGCTGCGCACCACAGGTGTCTGGTGCGGTTCGAGACTCGATTGCATACGCAAAGTCGGTCGCCGAAAACGAGCTAGCCTCGGCAATCGACAATCCGGTGGTTCTCGAATCTGGCGAAGTCACCTCAAACGGAAACTTTCACGGAGCACCGGTTGGTTATGTGCTCGACTTCTTGGCGATTACGGCAACCGACCTGGGTTCGGTCTCTGAACGTCGCACCGACAACATGCTCGACAAGGCTCGCTCGTATGGGCTGCCACCATTCTTGGCCGGCGATGCCGGTGTTGATAGCGGCATGATGATTGGCCAATACACCGCTGCCGGCCTGGTCTCTGAGAACAAGCGCCTTGCCGTTCCAGCCTCGGTTGACTCGATTCCTACCTCTGCAATGCAAGAGGACCACGTCTCGATGGGTTGGCATGCGGCCAGAAAACTTCGCCGCGTGGTCGATAACCTGCGCATGATTTTGGCAATCGAGTGGGTCTCGGCGGGTCGAGCTCTCGACTCTCGTGCTCCGCTAAAGCCAGCTAAGGTCACCGGCGAGTGGTTGGCGAAACTTCGCACGAGAGTTCCAGGAGTCGGGCCAGATCGCTTCTTGGCACCTGAACTTCAGGCGGCTGTTGACTTGCTTCGCTAGGCCTTGAGAATCTTTTTGTTGCTCATCACTTTCGCAAAGAGCACCGCCGATAGCAACGCACCAGCGATCAGGTAGAGCATTGGTTTCAGGCCGCTGAATTCGGCGACCAGACCCAATGTCGGGGGACCAACCAAGAACGCCATGTAACCGAATGTCGTTATCAGCGTCACTCTGCGGGCTGAGTTCTCACCCTCGCCAGCTTCAGAGATGAACAGCGGGAACCCGAGGGCCGAACCAATGCCCCATAGCGCGGCACCCAGCCAGGCAAAAATCACGGATGTGCCGAGAATCATCATCAGCACGCCAATCGAACCAATAATTGCCGTCACCTGCAAAGTGTTTCTTCTGCCGAAACGATCTGAAATGTTGCCCCCGAAGAAACGGGTGATGGTCATCGTGAGGTTAAAAACCGCAAACGCGATGCCGGCATTGGTTGCTGTCTCACCGAAGTCTTTGACAACGGTCAA
>CAIKYE010000195.1 GCA_903831585.1 uncultured Micrococcales bacterium
GCTCAATCGATAAAGCTTGCGATAAGACTGCTCGGTTCGAATATCGTTCAACGTTCTCGCAAAACCACCGATAGTAGGAGCGTATGAGCGCCCGTTGTCATTCACGATAATCACTAGCTTGCGATCGTTGTCGTGACTGATATTGTTCAAGGCTTCCCAAGCCATGCCGCCGGTTAGCGCTCCATCACCGATTAGGGCAACTACGTAACGATCGTTCTGGCCAGTGAGTCTGTATGCCTTGGCGATTCCATCTGCCCAACTGAGCGATGAAGATGCGTGAGAGCTTTCTACGATGTCGTGCTCCGACTCCGAACGTTGCGGATATCCGGCGACTCCACCCTTTTGACGAAGAGAGTCAAAGTTTCTTCGGCCGGTGAGGAGTTTGTGAACGTAGCTTTGATGACCGGTGTCGAAAATGATGCTGTCAACGGGTGAATTGAATACTCGGTGAAGCGCAATAGAAACTTCAACGACTCCAAGGTTCGGCCCGAGGTGTCCGCCGGTCTTCGAGACCGATGTGACAAGGTACTCACGAATCTCTTTAGCAAGAGTTTCAAGCTCGGACGGAGAGAGTCGTTTGAGGTCGCTCGGACCGTTGATGCCATCGAGAATTGTCAATTGATTTACCTGCGCCTAGTTGGCAACCAAACTTCTGAGCACGTACTGAAGTATTCCACCATTGCGGTAATAGTCAGCCTCGCCGGGGGTGTCTATGCGAACAACCGCATCAAATACAACGGTTTGCTTGCCACCAGGTGAGTTTTCACTTGGTTTTGCAGTTACCCGAACGGTCTTTGGGGTTACGCCGGCGTTCAAGGCCACAACACCTTCAACGTAATAGACCTCAGTGCCGTCAAGGCCAAGCGAGTCTGCCGATTCGCCCTTAGGGAACTGCAATGGAAGAACTCCCATGCCAATGAGGTTGCTGCGGTGGATTCGCTCGAAGCTCTCAGTTATGACGGCCCGAACACCGAGCAAACTTGTGCCCTTTGCTGCCCAGTCGCGAGAAGAGCCCGATCCGTACTCTTTGCCGCCAAGAATGACCAGAGGAACACCTGCGCTCTGATAGTTCGAAGAGGCATCAAAAATGAAAGCCTGAGGTCCGTCAACCTGTGTGAAGTCTCGGGTGTATCCACCCTCGACATCATTTAGCAACTGGTTGCGCAGACGGATGTTTGCGAATGTTCCGCGAATCATGATTTCGTGGTTGCCTCTGCGCGAACCATAGGAATTGAAGTCGACGCGGGAAATGCCACGCTCGCTGAGATACTTTCCAGCTGGGCTATCGGCCTTGATTGAACCGGCTGGGCTGATGTGATCGGTTGTGACGCTGTCGCCGAGCTTGGCGAGCACACGAGCCGAATGAACATCGGTGACAGGCGACGGTTCTCTCTTCATTCCGTCGAAATACGGAGCCTTTCGAACATAGGTGGATTTTTCATCCCAGTCGAATGTTGCACCCTTAGGAGTTGGTAGTGATTGCCAACGCGCGTCACCGTCGAATACGCCCGCGTACTGCGAGGTAAACATTTCACTGTTTATTGAACTGTCGATTGTTGACTGAACTTCTTCGGGCGTCGGCCAAATGTCTCTAAGAAAAACATCTGCTCCGGTCGAATCCTGACCAAGTGGCTCGGTTTCGAAATCGAAGTCCATGGTACCCGCAAGCGCGTATGCAATCACCAGCGGCGGTGAAGCCAGGTAGTTCATTTTGACGTCTGGGTTGATGCGTCCCTCGAAGTTTCTGTTTCCTGAGAGCACCGCAGTAACGGCAAGATCGTTCGCGTTGATTGCAGCTGAAATCTCATCTTCTAACGGTCCCGAGTTACCGATGCAGGTGGTGCATCCGTAACCAACCAGATTGAAACC
>CAIKYE010000196.1 GCA_903831585.1 uncultured Micrococcales bacterium
ATTTAAGCGATTCGCAGATCGCGAGTTGCTATCGCAAATCGAAGCGAACCTCGAACTAGTCGAGGCAGAGTTGCAAGAAGCAACGAAGCACACCAACCCGATTTTGCGGCAGGCCGCCCGTCACCTTGTCGAAGCCGGTGGCAAGCGAGTGCGACCGGTACTTGTCTTGCTAAGCGCATTACTCGGTGACGGTGCAACCAAGCGCGTAATTGATGCCGCCGCAATCGTCGAGCTAACACATCTCGCAACTCTCTATCACGATGACGTAATGGATGATGCGCCAACCAGGCGCGGAGTGCCAACCGCCCAGCATGTTTTCTCAAACTCAATTGCGATTCTGGTTGGCGATCTGTTGCTAGCACGAGCCTCAATTCTTTCGACCCGTCTTGGCATCGAGGCAATCACGATGCAGGCAAACACTTTCGAGAGACTCTGCATTGGTCAACTAAACGAGAGTGTTGGGCCGCAGGCAGATGAAGATCCAATCGCGCACTACATTCAAGTTTTGGCAGACAAGACCGGCTCGCTAATCGCAATCAGCGCCAAACTCGGCGTCATGATTGCTAACGCCCCCGAGCAGTACCTCGAGCCGCTCAGTGAATTCGGCGAAAAAATTGGTGTGGCTTTTCAACTTGTCGATGACGTGATCGACATTTCAGAGGCCGGCCCTTCGGGCAAGACACCGGGAACCGACCTGCGTGCCGGTGTGCCAACCATGCCAGTGCTTCTGCTGCGCAGGCTAGCCAAGACCGATGCCGAAGCAGCCGCGCTGGTTGAAGAAATCGATTCAGACCTGTCGTCTGACCAAAGGCTTGCAGAGGTCGTGGCCAAGCTGCGCAACCACTCTGTTGCCGAAGATGCGTTTGCCGAGGCAAAGCGCTGGGCTGAGTCTGCCATCGAGGCTCTCTCGGTGCTACCCGAGGGCCAAACCAAACGTGCGCTAACCCACTTTGCAAACGCAGTTGTCGAGCGAGACAACTAGAAACAGTTCAAGGAAACCATGTCGAAACTAAGACTCGCAATTGTCGGTGCCGGGCCCGCCGGAATATATGCTGCCGACCTGCTTATCAAATCTGAGTTGCGCGATTTCGATGTTTCGATTGACCTGTTCGATTTGTTACCAGCGCCATACGGATTGGTTCGTTACGGGGTTGCACCAGACCATCCGAGAATAAAAGGGATCATGAAGGCACTCTTTGAGGTGCTCGATCGCGGTGACATCAGATTTTTTGGAAACGTTGAGTATGGCAAAGACATAACTCTCGATGAACTCAAAGAGCGCTATAACGCGGTGATTTTTGCAACCGGTGCAATCAAAGATGCAGATCTGGACATTCCTGGAATCACCCTCGATGGATCATTTGGCGCTGCCGACTTTGTGAACTGGTATGACGCGCATCCCGATGTTTCTAGAAGTTGGCCGCTGCACGCAAAAGAAATTGCGGTTATCGGAAACGGAAACGTTGCCCTCGATGTGGCGAGAATGCTAATCAAGGTGCCAGAGCAATTGCTGAGCACCGATATTCCAGCTCACGTTTTTGAAGCGCTAAAGAATTCGCCGGTAACCGACGTTCATGTCTTCGGTCGTCGCGGCCCTGCGCAAGTTAAGTTCACACCGCTCGAGTTGCGCGAGGCGACAGACATTGAAGGTGTCGACACGATCGTGCACGACGAAGATTACAAGTATGACGAAGGTTCGCAAGCGGCAATCGATGGCAACAACCAAACCCGAGTGATGGTTAAGACTCTCGAGGGTTTGCGCGAGAAGAGCCCGACTGGTGCCTCTCGCAGATTGCACCTGCACTTCTTTAGTCAGCCGGTTCAAGTGCTTGGCGAAGACGGCAAGGTCGTAGGTTTCGAGATCGAGCGCACCGAACTTGATGGCAAGGGGGGAGTAACCCCGACCGGAGAATTCAGGCGTTTTGACGTTCAGGCGGTTTATCGAGCCGTCGGTTACTTCGGCAGCGCCCTGCCCGAGGTTCCATTCACCGAGCGTTTGGGTGTGATTCCTAACGACGGTGGCCGAGTGCTCTCGGCCGAGGGTCAGCAAATTGCTGGGGTCTATGCCACCGGCTGGATCAAACGCGGGCCGATTGGCCTAATTGGCCACACCAAGAGCGACGCCATCGAGACCATAACCAACCTGATCGCCGACCAGCAGACCTGGTGGACTCCTTCGAAACCCGAAGAGAGCTCAGTGGTTGACCTGCTCGACTCAAAACAGGTTGCCTATGTTTCTTGGGCCGATTGGCTAAAGGTCGATGCCGAAGAGGTTCGCCTCGGCGAGGCCGAGGGGCGCGAACGAATCAAATTATTTGACCGAGCCGACTACGAGAGAATTGTTGGCCGTGGCTAATTTTTTTGAAGTGAAGCGAATTCAGTGGCTGCCCTCAGCAAGGTAAGAGCAAGGTCTGCCCAGCGGGCGCTGGTGATTATGTTTTTCGTTCAGGGTTTCGCTGCAACCGTTATGGTTCCCAGAATTCCTGAGCTCATTGATCAGCTGGGTGTGAACCTGGTCGTCTGGGGCACCGTAATCGGTCTCGCCGGTCTTGGCTCACTGCTGCCGCTGATTTTCACCAATGGGCTGGTGGCTCGATTCGGAACCCGACCGGTCATTCGTGTGGCGGCAGCCTTTATTGCCATGTTTGTAGTTTTGCTGCCCTGGGCTAGCAACGTGTACGTGTTTTTTGTAATTCAGGTGGCACAAACCATGGCGTTTAGCGCCTTCAATATCGGCATCAACGCCGCATCGGTCATGTTGCAAAAGAAAATGAAGCGAATCATCATTGGAAAGATGCACGCGGCTTGGAGCATTGGCGCAGCATCTTCGGCGGCCATAAGTGGCATTCTGGTGAACTTCATCGACTTCAAAACACACATGGCCCTAGCTGGCCTAGCCTGCTTTATTGCTTTTCAGTTCTCTGGCAGAGCGCTGCTTGAACCGGTAGCCGACGGACACAAGACAGAAGTGGATCGGCAGCAAAAGGTGTCGTGGCTCAAGACTCCGATGTTCGTTTGGCTTCTGACGGCGGGATTGTTTGCGGGTGTGTGGCCAGAGATAGTGATGATCGACTGGAGTGCGCTCTTTAGCAAAGAGGTCATGAACTTGAGCCCCGCACTGAGTGCGATTCCATACACGGCCTTCACGGTGGCCATGATCATCGGCCGTTTGTCTGTAGACCGAATTCCAAAGAGCGTGCACATTAGCGAGTTGGCCAAGTGGGGTGGAATCGTCGGCTCGCTTCTAATTGCCGCAGGAATATGGCTCGGACCCTTGGTTTCAAAAACAGATGCCGTGCTCGGGCTCGTTGTGCTCTGCGTGCTTTGGGGGCTAGCGGGTCTCGGTGTCGGCCCGCAGGTGCCGAGTTTCTTTACCGCCGGCGGAAACGTCATGGGTTTGACCACGGCCCAGGTTTTGACACGCATGAGCATGATAAACACTTTCGTGACGCTGTCGGCAAAGTTTTTGATGGGCGCGCTCGCGCAAGAAGATCTTCAGCTCGCATTTATGTTTCCGGCTATCACGCTTCTGTTCGCCGGGGTAATTTCGGCCTTTGTCATTAGTCGCGCAAAGAGAAATGAAAAAGAAATGCTAACGGCGTTTCCGCCAACCGCGCCAATCGTGACGATCGAAGAACAGCGAAACTAACGGTAGTTCACAAATTGAAGATCTACGTCTAGATCTTTTGACTTCAACAGGGCAATCAAATCTTGAAGATCATCGCGACTCTTGCTAGATACACGCAGCTCGTCACCTTGAATCTGAGACTTTATGCTCTTGGCCGCTTCTTCACGAATAATCTTTGAGATCTTCTTTGCTTGCTCTTGCTCGATGCCATTCTTTAGCTCGGCTTCGATGCGGTACTCCTTGCCAGAGGCAAAAGGCTTGCCAGCATCAAGGCTCTTGAGCGAGATGCCGCGCTTGACCAACTTCGATTGAAAGACGTCTAAAACGGCGAGAACACGCTCTTCGCTCGATGCCTTCATGAGAACTTTTTCGCCAGACCAGTCAACCGAAGCCCCGACTCCCTTGAAGTCATAGCGCTGCTCAATTTCCTTCTGAGCTTGGGTGAGGGCGTTTGCAGCCTCTTGCTTGTCTACTTTGCTTACGATGTCGAATGATGAGTCAGCCATAGCCAAATTCTACCTATCGTGAAGTGTGCGGTGGGCGCGCGGTGCTGCCGCGAATCAAAAGTTCGGCGCTCCAGTCGAACTGCTCTTCGACGTTCGGGTGCTGCTCTAGAGCCGGGTCGTCGAGAAGGTTCAACAAAATCTCAACTGCGCGAGCACCCTGACCTCTAACCCGCTGATTAACTGTGGTCAGCTCGAAGAAGTCAGACATGTCGTGGTTATCGATTCCAATCACCGATACATCAGCTGGCACCTGCAGGCCAAGGTCTTTGGCCGCCATGATTGCACCGAATGCCATCTCGTCCGAATTACAAAAAATTGCGGTCGGCGCATTGTGCGGATCTCCGAGCATCTGCTTGGCAACCACGTATGCGCTCTGCAGGGTGAAGTCTGCGCGCGCTGACCAGTAAGGCTTCACTTCGAGGCCAGCCGAATTCAAGGCATCAACGTATCCGTTGTGTCGCTGGTTTGGTTGGTTGAACTCTATGTCCGAGGCTTCGAGACCGCTGATGTTTGCGATGCGGGTGTGCCCGAGTGAAATCAAATGATCGGTTGCAAGTCGACCAGCCTTGCGGTCATCCATGACGAGTGATCGCGCACCATCGATGTGCCCGCCGATTGCAAGGATGGGTTTCTTCATGCGGTTGAGCAAATCAAGTTCGCGCGCACTCGGAGCCACTGCCACGGCAAGCACGGCATCTACTCGCTGTCGCAGCAAAAAGTCGTTGAAAATCTTTTCGCGCTGAGCTGCTCCACCGCTCAGGTTGTAAAGGGTGAGGTCATAGCCCGACTCGACCAGGGCGCTTTCTGCGCTCTCAAGAAACGCTCCGAAAAACCAGCGGTCAATGTAAGGCATTACAACGCCGATGTTTCGGTTGCGGCCGGTTGCAAGGGTGTAAGCAGAAGAAGAGGCAACATAGCCAAGTTCGGCAGCAGCCTTCTCAACCTTGGCGCGGGCCTTGTCAGATACGTGATCTTTGCCCGAGAGTGCGCGCGACACCGTTGCGGTGCTTACGCCCGCAAGTTTCGCAACGTCTTCGATGCCAGCCATGTAAAAACCTGTAAATCCCCAGTTGAAATGTAAGAGATTTACAATTTAGGCCTAGCAGCTTGCGTTGGCAAGGTCGTTAAAGTAAAAACCCAGCCGTGGAGAGCTGGGTTTTTGTGGCTAGTGAGGGATTCGAACCCCCGAAGTCTGAGACGGCTGATTTACAGTCAGATCCCTTTGGCCGCTTGGGTAACTAGCCAGTGTGCATTCGGTCACCTGTGTGGACAACTGACCGAACGAACTTCACTAGATTACCCGAAAGTCGCCCGCTAACCAAGCGAGCATTCGAATCTTGAAGATTTAGAGCTTGATCCAGACAGTCTGGTCTTGCTCTAGTTCGCCTTCGAGTTTGAGATCGTGCTGAGTGGTTGCAAGAACCTCTCCCGCAGGAACGACGACAGCTTTCTTGCCGAAGTTACTGAGCACTAGAACTCCGCTGTTGATGTAGGCGAGAGTCTCGTCGCCATCCTGGAATTCCGAGGCCCATCTGAAGTCACCGGCACCGAGTTGCAATTCTTTGCGAACCTTCAGCAAACGCTTGTAAAGCTCGAGAGTTGAACCCGCAACTCCTTGCTGCTCGCTTCGCGCGTAGCGCTTGTAGCTCGCAGGCTGGGGTAACCAAGACTTTCCGGTTGAAGAGAATCCGTTCGACTCGTTTGCTCCGGCTTCCCATGGCAATGGAACGCGGCAGCCATCGCGACCGACGCGCTCGCCCTTGGTTCTAAAGAAGGTCGGGTCTTCGCGGTAAGAATCTTCAAGCGTTGTGTGCTCAGGCAAGCCAAGCTCTTCACCTTGATACATGTAAGCACCACCTGGCAGGCCGAGCATGAATGCCGAAGCCGCGCGACCGCGACGCTGACCTAAGGCTTCGTCTGGTTGCGGCGACTTCGGGCCGATGCCGTCGCCCTGCTTTGGAATCTTGTCGTAACCCATGCGAGTTACGTGGCGAATGACGTCGTGGTTTGAAAGCACCCAAGTAGAAGGTGCGCCGACTCCGCCAAACGCATCGAACGATTCGTTGATTGTTTTAATCAAGCGCTGCTTGTTCCAAGGAGTTTCGAGGTAACCGAAGTTAAATGTCTGGTGGTACTCGTCAGAGCGCACCCAGGTTGCCATGCGCGGCAGTGGCATGACCCAAGCTTCGCCACACATAACGCGATCGTCATACTCATCGAGAATGTTTCTGAATCGACGGTTGATATCGTGAACTTCGGGCTGACCCCAGAACGGGTTGTTTTCTTCGAGTTCGGCGATTGACATGTCTTCTTCAGACTTTGCGCCACCCATGTGCGAGTCTGCAACTGCAACGTTTGGCAAACCGGGGCGCTTAATCATTCCGTGCGCAACATCGATTCTGAAACCTGCAGCACCGCGGTCAAGCCAGAAACGTAAAACATCGTCAAACATCTCGCGAACTTTTTCGTTGTCCCAGTTAAGGTCAGGCTGTGATGAGTCAAAGATGTGTAAGTACCACTGGCCGAGTTCGCCGTTCGGTTCTGTGATGCGCGTCCAAGAGTTGCCTCCAAAAACCGATTGCCAGTTGTTCGGAGGAAGTTCACCGTTTTTGCCGAGGCCATCGCGGAACATATACATTTCGCGCTCAGGTGATCCGGGTGCTGCCTTCAAAGCAGCCTTGAAAAATTCGTGCTCACTTGATGAGTGGTTCGGCACCAAGTCGACGATGATTCGAATGCCGTGCTTCTTCGCCTCTGCAACCAGGTTGTCGAAATCGGCGAGCGTTCCGAAAAGCGGATCAATGTCTTTGTAGTCGCTGACGTCATAGCCGGCATCTTTTTGCGGTGACTTAAAGAAAGGTGAGCACCAAATCGCATCGATGTTTAGCTCGGCCAAGGCCGGCAGGCGGTCGGCG
>CAIKYE010000197.1 GCA_903831585.1 uncultured Micrococcales bacterium
ATAAGAACCCTCGTCTGCGATGATCAGGGTGCGTTCGAACTGCCCCATGTTCTCGGTGTTGATTCGAAAGTAAGCCTGAAGTGGAATCTCGACGTGCACGCCCTTTGGAACGTAGACGAAACTTCCGCCAGACCAAACCGCAGTGTTGAGGGCGGCAAATTTGTTATCGCCGGTAGGAATCACGGTGCCAAAGTATTCCTGGAAAATCTCCGGGTGCTCTCTTAGCGCGGTATCCGTGTCGAGAAAAATCACGCCTTGCTTTTCAAGTTCTTCGTTGATCTGGTGGTAAACCACTTCAGATTCATACTGCGCAGCAACTCCGGCGACCAGTCGCGAACGTTCGGCCTCTGGAATGCCCAGACGCTCGTATGTGTTGCGGATGTCCTCAGGAAGGTCTTCCCAACTCTGCGCCTGCTTCTCGGTTGAACGCACAAAATACTTGATGTTGTCGAAGTCAATGCCGCTCAGGTCACTGCCCCATGCCGGCATCGGCTTGCGTTCGAAAAAGTTGTATCCCTTTAGTCGGGTTTCGAGCATCCAGTCTGGTTCGCTCTTCTTGCCTGAGATATCGCGTACGACATCCTCGTTAATGCCACGCTTGGCAGTTGTTCCGGCAGCATCGCTGTCTGACCACCCAAATTCGTAGACGCCTAGCGAATCAAGCTCTGATCGGTCAACGGTGTCGGTCACTGTGGTCTCCTTCTCGGGCGCGAATGTTCATTTCGACCCAATTTTTAGAACAATCGATTCTCAGCAACATTCCCGAACCGAAGCGTGGGCTTCTGGTTCGCTCTAACCTGTTGCCTGCTATGCGAAACTAGTTTTCTAGCGCATTGCTGAATCTGGGAACAAGTCTAACCTTTGCGCTGTTTATCTGACTAGACCCTACGAGAGGCTTAGATTGTTTCTGTTTTCAGCCGCACGAGTCAAACTCTATGTTTGGCTGTCGCTAGCCAGTCAGATTCTGATCGTGGTCACCGGCGGTGCTGTGCGCCTGACGGCCTCTGGGCTCGGCTGCCCAACCTGGCCAAAGTGCACTGATGATTCACTTACCAATGTCCCCGAGCAGGGAATCCATGGATTCATTGAGTTCGCGAATCGACTGCTTACATTTGTGCTAATCATTATTGCTCTGTTTACCTTCATTGCGATCTGGCGCAGCGGAAAATCGAATCGCAAGGGCCTGGTTTGGCCTTCACTGACTCTTGGTCTTGGCATTTTCGCCCAGGCGATTGTCGGCGGCATAAGTGTTCTGACCAACCTGAACCCCTGGGTCGTTGGTCTGCATTTCATTGTCAGCACAATTCTTATTGCCATTGCATCGATTCTGGTTTGGCGATTCTATAAGCCGCAGCACCAGCCCGTCCCCTATTCCGTTTATAGATTGACCCCATTGGTTTCACTTAGCGGATTTGTTGCTCTTGTAGTTGGAGTGATTGTGACCGGTGCAGGACCGCATGCGGGCGATGCAAACGCACCACGAAATAATCTCGACCTCGAGGTGCTGCAGCATCTCCACAGCTATCCGGGCTACGTCTCAATCGCCCTCACGCTCGCAACTTTCTTGCTTTTGCAGCGCGTCAACAAAGATTCGGCGGTTAGCAGAGCAACGCGAATCACTCTCGGGTTACTCGTCGCACTCGCTGTGCAAGCGCTGATCGGCATTATTCAGGCCCGCACGGGCGTGCCACCAATTCTGGTTGGTCTGCACATGCTTGGCGCATCGGTTGTTGCCAGCCTGCTGACCTTTCAGTGGCTTGCGGTTAGAGCGAAGTAGAAATGGCGAGAGTCTTCTGGTTTAGGCGCGATCTTCGACTGCAAGACAACGTTGCGCTCAATGTGGCTGTTAGCGCAGCCGCCGACGATGGCGACGACCTGGTAGCTCCGGTATTTGTCGTTGATCTTGAACGCTTTGAGAACCTGAGCGCAGTTCGGCAGCATTCGCTAGTTGAGTCGCTAGATTCACTTGGCGCATCGCTAAATCGAAAACTAACCATCCGTCACGGCCGTTCTCTCAGCGGTATGGCCAAAGAACTCGTTCTAACCGCCCTGGCCGCTAAGGCAGCTGTGGTTCACGCGACCCGAGCTTTCGATCCTGACGGAATTGCCGAGCAGAATGCCGTCGGTCTCGCCCTTGCCGAGGCCGGTGTTTTTCTGCAATTAGACGATAGCAATTATGCGGTTGCGCCAGGTCTGGTCAACAAACCTGATGGCACGCCATATCGGGTCTACACGCCCTTCTACAAGCTCTGGTCAACCCTTGCAACTCATGCACCGGTCGAATTCAAGTCACCTAAGTTCGACTGGCTCGAGCCAATCGAGTGCATGGGGCGACCGGTGGCCACCGAACCCAGCCCGTTCAAAGTTCGTGCCGGTGAAGCCTTCGCATTGAGAACTTTTGAGCGATTCTTGACCAGGGCAATCGATCGCTATGACGAAGACCGAAACCGAGCCGACCTGAGTGGAACCTCACATCTTTCTCACGCACTAGCTCATGGGGAAATACATCCGCGCACCATTCTGGCAAGGCTCGGCGATTCGAGCGGCGAAATTGTTTTTGCAAAAGAGATCTGCTGGCGAGAATTTTACGCCGATGTCTTGTTTAGAAATCCCGAATCGCTTCACGATTACTATGACGCTCGTTACGCACAGATGAGATACGACACCGGTGCGCAAGCGCAGAAAAAACTTGAGGCATGGAAACTTGGCAAAACCGGTTATCCAATGGTTGACGCCGGAATGCGCCAGTTGATTGCCGATGGTTGGATGCACAACAGGGTGCGAATGATTGTTGCGTCGTTTCTAGTTAAAGATCTTCACCTCGAGTGGCAAAGTGGAGCTCAGCATTTCGAATACCTATTGACTGATTTCGATCCTGCATCGAATGCACACGGATGGCAGTGGACGGCCGGTAGCGGAACTGACGCAAGCCCATACTTCAGGGTCTTCAACCCAATCACTCAGGGGCAAAAGTTTGACCCGAATGGTGACTATGTTCGCAAGTATATTCCCGAGCTAAGGCACATCGCCGGAGCAGAAGTTCATGAGCCTTGGAATTTGATCAATGGCTTAGACGGTGGATATCCTGCGCCGATTGTTGATCATGCGACCGAAAGGGTCGAAGCCCTTGCCCGACTAGAAGAAATTAAGAAGCAGGGCTAGAAGTTAATCAGCGGGTCGACCGCTACGGCAATAAACAAAACCGTCAAATAGCTAATCGAACCGTGAAAGAGTTTCATCGGGTTCTTAACTTCTCCCCTGGATCCCTCGCGTTGCAAACGGTAACTCTCGAGCATGAACCAGATTCCACCGACAATCGCAACCGAACTGTAGATCCATCCCATTTCGCCAAGTGGAATGAGCAGCAGGCTCGAGGCAATCATTGCCCATGAGTACATCACAATTTGAATTCCAACGGTTTTCGAGTTGCGCACGACCGGCAACATTGGCACTCCGGCTGCGGCGTAATCATCTTTGTAGCGCATCGATAACGGCCAGTAGTGCGGTGGTGTCCAGAGGAAAATAATCAGGAAGAGCATCCAAGCCGCTGGCGACAGTGTGTTGGTGACTGCCGCCCAACCGATTAGCACCGGCATTGCCCCGGCAGCCCCACCCCAGACGATGTTTTGCGGGGTTCGACGCTTTAGCAGCATCGTGTAGATCAAGACGTAGAAGAGAATGGCTCCCAGTGAGAGCAGAGCTGACAGCCAGTTGACCAGCAATCCAAGCCATAGAACCGAGCCAGCGCCAATTGCGTAGGCAAAGACCAGGGCTTCTGGCTTGCTGAGTTCTCCGGTGACCAGTGGCCGCTCGCTAGTTCTGCCCATAAGTTTGTCGATGTCGGCATCGATATAACAGTTGAACGCGTTTGCCGATCCGGCGCTTAGGGCTCCGCCGACGAGGGTCGCCAGCACCAACCAAAGATTTGGTAGCCCGCCATTGGCCAAAATCATGGTCGGTACGGTTGTGATCAGAAGAAGTTCAATGACTCTGGGCTTGGTTAGCGCAAAATAGGCCTTTGCCTTGCCGAAAAACGTCATTTTTGCGGGCTTTTGCAGGGTTTCAACTGAAGAAGTCATTTCAAACAAGTCTAAGCGAATTGCCGCATCCGCTATTCCTGAGCGCTCTCGGCTGGCAATTAGACTACATAAGCAATCAATTCGAGACCTATTGCGTCTCAAGATTCGGCAATGACGCCTTAATCAAAATTCACGATCGAAGGAGCTGTCTTGTCAGCATTCCAATGGACCGAACTCGACTCAAGGGCGGTAGACACCGCCCGAGTGTTAGCAGCAGATGCTGTCGAAAAAGTGGGCAACGGACATCCGGGCACCGCAATTTCCTTAGCGCCGGTCGCCTACCTTCTTTTCAACAAGGTCATGCGCCATGACCCGAGTGACGAAAAATGGTTGGGTCGAGACCGATTCATTTTGTCTGTCGGGCACAGTTCTCTCACTCTCTATAACCAGCTTTACCTGCACGGATACGGCCTCGAGCTGGAAGATCTCAAAGCTTTAAGAACCTGGGGTTCGCTAACGCCGGGTCACCCGGAGTTCGGTCACACCAAGGGCGTCGAAATCACCACCGGACCACTGGGTCAGGGTCTCGCCTCTGCGACCGGTTTTGCTTATGCCGCAAGGTTCGAGCGGGGATTGTTTGACGCAACCGCACCTGCTGGAACTTCGCCCTTCGATCACTTTGTGTATGTAATCGCCGGTGACGGTGACATGCAAGAAGGCGTAACCGCTGAAGCGGCGTCACTTGCAGGACACCAAAAGCTTGGCAACCTTGTTGTTATCTACGACTCAAACCAGATTTCAATCGAAGACGACACAGACATTTCGTTTACCGAATCTGTCAGCGCGCGCTACGAATCATACGGTTGGCAAACCCAGACCGTCGACTGGAAGAAGACCGGAAACTACGTCGAGGACGTTGCCGAACTGTACGAGGCCATTCAAAAAGCCAAAGCAGAAACCGACAAGCC
>CAIKYE010000198.1 GCA_903831585.1 uncultured Micrococcales bacterium
ATCTCAATCATTGCCAACCCGCCTCACGCAAAGCGTCGCGAGCCTCTTGCCGAGCCGAATAAGGGGTCCTGACCCCACGGATGTCGCGATAATCCTGATGCCCGGGGCCAGCCCAGAGAATCGAATCGCCTGGCTTCGCCACTGACACCGCCTGGCGAATTGCGGCTTCGGGAGGGCTCACCTCATAAATTGAGAGCTCGGGTCTTTCTGCTCGGGCGCAATCGACCAGAGTCTTTCGAATCGAGGCCGCATCTTCAAATCGAGGGTGGTGGTCTGTGACCACTAGAACATCGCATCCGCGCGCGGCCACCTCGGCCATAGCCGGGCGCTTGCTTGCATCACGATCGCCGTCGGCACCAAAGAGCATGATTACCTTGCCCTTGGTGACTTTTCGCACCGCGGCCAAAGTGTTTAAGAAGGCATCCGGACTATGCCCAAAATCCACAAATACGTTTGGCCCATCTTCACCGGACACCCGCTCTGTGCGCCCTGGTAGATAGGCGTGAATGCCATTCTCGACGGCGCGCTTGACCTCGTCAAAAGCAATGCCTGACTCGCAAATCATTGCAATGGCCAGTGCGGCGTTATGTGCCATGTGCGCGCCAATTATTGTCACAAATGAGCGCAGTGATTCGCCACTCGGTGCAATCACTTCGAAATCAGTTTGAGTCGGCGACTCACCAAACACGCGCACGTGCCAGTCGGCTGACTTCGAATCATCAGAACTAATTGAAACAACTGGAACCTGTGCGGCCTTTAGCATTCGCTCACCCCACTCGGAGTCGAGACAAACTACTGCGCGCTTGGAATGCTGAGGTTGAAGCAAGAGAGCCTTGGCCGCAAAGTAGTTCTCCATGTCTCCGTAATCATCTAGATGATCGTGGCTCAGGTTGGTGAAGCCGGCGACATCGAATCGAAGTCCGTCGACTCTAAGCTGAGTCAGTGCTTGCGCCGATACTTCGATTGCGATCGCGCTGACTTTCTTTTCGCGCATGCGGGCGATCAGAGAATGCATTTCGGTCGACTCCGGAGTGGTGAGGCGAGACACAATGACTTCGCCGGCAATGTGCCGCTCTGCTGTCGAGGTGAGGCCGGTCACTTTTCCGAGTTGGCGAAGGATTGTCTCGAGAATATATGTGGTCGAGGTTTTGCCGTTGGTTCCGGTTGTGCCAAAAATAGTAGGCATCAACTCATCCAGATTGCCGTAAACCCAAGCGGCCAACTCTCCCAATCGCTTTCGGGGTTCTTCGAGAAGTGCCACCGGCACCTCGACACTCTCTAGCAAGGCAGCTCCGGCGGTATCCGTAACTATGGCTGCCGCACCGAGTTCGATTGCGCGCGCCGCAAACAGCGCGCCGTGAGTCTTTTGTCCGGACATGGCCACAAACAAATCGCCAGGGCGCAGATCGGCGGTGTTCATGCTGATGCCAAACAATTGAGCTTCGCCCGCATTCTCGAAGCTCAGCCCGAAGTCGGCAACCAGAGCCGTCATGGCTTTTGGCACCACGTTATCGGGGCGCAGAATTGGTGGAATCGACTCTTTCATTAGCGCCACTCCGTTGGAATGTTCACAGACTTGGTGGTTGATGGTGCAACTCTGAAAGTTCGCAAAACCTGCTGCATGACAGCCTTGAATATTGGAGTGGCTCCGAATGAGTTTCGAATCGTTCTCGATTTGTATGCCGTGACCGCGACGACGTACTGCGGATCTTCTGCCGGAGCCATTCCGATAAACGAAATGGCGAACAGGTTTCCGTACTCTCCTGTTGCCGCATCTGTTATCTGAGCGGTGCCGGTCTTGCCTGCAACTCGATAACCGGGCACAGCGGCGCTTTTACCGATACCACCTTGCTCAACGACTTTTTCTAGCATGTCCATGGTTGACTTTGCAGAACTCTCAGAAATGACGCGCTTTCCGTCCTTGGTTGAAGCGCGCATCAAATTTCCGTTTTCGTCTTCGCAACCCTCAACCAACACCGGATCAAGACTTACGCCTTTATTGGCGATTGTTTGGTACATCATGGCTGATTGGAGTGGGGTGACCGAAAATCCTTGTCCGAACATTGACACGTACTTTTTGATGCCATCCCATTTTTCGTAGGGCAGGGCAATACCTGAAGCTTCGCCCGGAAACTTCAGCGAAGTCTTTTTTCCCATGCCGAACTTGACTAAATAATCGAATCTAGTCTTTGCGTCGACCGCATCACCGAGCTTCATGATTCCGGTATTCGATGAGTCTCGCAAAACTCCAGTGAGTGTCAAATTCTCTGGGGGGTGTTGGTGCGAGTCGGTGACAACGTAACCACCGCCGCCTGGGATTTTCCAGCTGAAGGGGGCAACAATCTGTGTTGCGGGAGTCGCCTTGCTCTGGTCTAGCAAAGTCGCAGCAGTGACAGCCTTGATTACCGAGCCCGGTTCAAAAGCGCTTTCGAAGACGCGGGAGTGGCGGCTTGCGGAATCCGATTTGGCTGGCACGTTTGGATCCATGGTTGGCGCTTCTGCCGCAACCAGAATCTTGCCGGTCTTAACCTCAATGACCACTGCTGTGGCCCAGTCGGCCTTGAGTTTGGCAACGTTCTGGGTCAGCACCTGCTGGGCAAAGTACTGAAGGTCGGCATTGATTGTCAGATGAACATTGCGGCCATCTACCGCCTGAGTGGTCGTTACCACGCTGTCGGGAATCTTAACCCAGTCTTCGCTCTTTTCGAAAGACTCGGTTCCATCTTTGCCGGCAAGGCACTTTTGATATTGACTCTCGATGCCGCCAAATGGCTCACCGTCTGGGTTCAAGAAACCAAGCACGCTTCCGGCAACTGCGCCACTCGGATAGGTTCGTGAACTGCGCTTATCGTAGTAAAGCCAGTAGATGCCCAATTTCTTGATTTGATCGTAGGTCTTGGAGTCAACCCCGCGTTTGATGTTTGCGTAGTTGCTGGTACCCGCAATTTTTGCTGCCACCTCTTCTGGAGTCATCGCGAGAATGCCAGCGATCTGAGAAACAAGTTGACTAACAGGAATTTCGACTTTTACACCGTCAACGGTCTTTTGTATTGGCGCAACATGCACCGGGGCCACATTGATGTCGTACTTGAAAACGCTCTTCGCTAGCACTTTTCCGGTTGAGTCAAGAATCTGACCGCGAAGGGCTGGCAAGGCCTGAGAAACAGATCTGCTTGCTAGAGATTCCTTGTTTATCTCAGCTGCCAACAAAACTTGCACCTGGAAGAGTCGACCGACGAAGAAAACCGCAATCACGACGATAATCGCCGTGAATATTCTCAACCGCTTTGCCGGGTTTCCTGGCTGCATCGATCTACCGCCTAAGTCGCAAGCAATTAGTGAGTTGGTGAAACTGGAATAGTCTCAGTAGAGAACGCTACTGGCTGACCGAGCCCAGCTGTCTGAGCGACATTCCCAATAGTTGCCGCGGTCAATACAGAACGCTCAACAAGTGCTGCAGATGCAACTATGTTTCGTGACACACGTCCGGCTGAATTCAGCGCAGCCTTTGGCTTGCCAAAAACCTTTTGATCTTCGATTCTCAAGAACACCGGATTCGCATTTGCAATCATGCCTAGTTCGGAAGCCGAGTTAGCCAGATTCTGTTGAGAACTAAGCGAGTCAACCTGCTGTCCCACGATTTGCCCCTGGGTGGTTAGCTCAAGTTTTTCTACTTTCAATGCCTTCAAGTCATATGCACTCTGCGAAATGGTTAGTCCGAGAAACAATTGAACGATTTGAGTAACGCCAAAGCTGATGAGCACTATTCGCCCGAGTTTAAATCCCTTTGAACGCGATGGCGAAACCGCCTGCAGACTTCGCGGTGCCGGGCTGCTAATTCTGCTTGGTGCTGTCAAACGTATTGCGCTCATGCTGCTCTCCGAATTTTCTCTGCTGCGCGAAGTCGAACCGACGCCGCTCTTGGGTTTTGCAAAATCTCTTCATCGGTCGCCTGCTCGGCACCTTTCACGAGCAAACGCATTACAGGTGCCTGCTCGGGAAGCTCTACCGGCATATCGAGTGGCGCAGAAGATTTGCTCGCGGCAACAAGCGCCTGTTTGACGATGCGATCTTCGAGCGACTGGTATGCCAAAACGAGAATTCGACCGCCAAGTGCCAAGGCCTCTATAGCCGCTGGCATAGTCGACTGCAGAACCTCAAGTTCGCTATTGACTTCGATTCTGAGCGCCTGAAAAACTCGCTTGGCAGGGTGCCCTTTGCTCTTGCCAGGGATAAACGGAACTATGGCGACAATCAATTTGGCTAAGGCAGCGCTAGTTGCGAACGGGGCGCTCTTTCGCATCTCTACGATCGCCGCAGCGATCTGCTTGGCATATCGCTCCTCGCCGAACTCCTTGAAAATGCGTGCAAGTTCGGCTTCTGGGTAGGTGTTTAAAACTTTGGCCGCAGTGAGAGCAGAAGCGGTATCCATGCGCATGTCCAGAGGTGCATCGAAGCTGTATGCGAATCCGCGATCTGCTTCGTCAAGCTGCATTGATGAGACACCGAGGTCAAGCAAAATTGCATCGGCAACTTCAAAACCGTGTTCGCTCAAAACATCTTGAATCTGGTCATAGGTTGCGTGCGAGAACTTGATTCGGTTACCGAATTTTGCGAGACGCTCGGTTGCAAGTGCCAGAGCGCTTGCATCGCGATCAATTCCAATCACGGTGAGTTCTGGAAATCTTGTGAGAAAGGCCTCTGCGTGACCGCCGAGACCTAGTGTGCAATCCACGAGAACGGCATCTGCGCCTTGAATGGATTCGCCAAGAATCTCGATTGTTCGCTCCAGCAAAACTGATACATGCAGTTGGTTGATTTCTTTGATTGAGTTCATACGCTTCGGGTTTCCTGAAGCTAGAACCCCATCCATTCCTGCGAGCTTGGTTTTCGCGTTATCTGGCATCGGGGAAGAGTGCCAGGGTTGAACGGGTGGAGATCTAGCATCAGGGCTAGATGATTCCCGGAATCACCTCCTGCGCCAATGACGAGTAACTGAATTCTTGAGAAGATTCGAATTTCGACCAGGCGGCGGCATCCCAGATTTCTGCGTGATTACCAGCGCCAATCACAGTCAGTTCGCGGGTCAGTGTCGCGTATTGGCGCAAGGCCACTGGAATTGTGACTCTCCCCTGCTTGTCAGGAGTTTCGGAATGGGCACCCGACATGAACATGCGCACGTAGTTTCGTGCTTCGAGATTGGTAAGTGGCGCCAACGCTAAAGCTTCAGCGCGCAGTTCGAAAGCCGCGGCCGTAAAGACCAGCAAGCAGCCGTCTTGGCCTCGAGTCATAACCAGGCCGTTTACGAAGTATTCACGCAGTTTGGCCGGAAGAATGATGCGGCCTTTTTCGTCAAGTTTTGGATAGAAAGCGCCGCTGAGTGTAGACACGGATTCCCCTCCTAGTGTTTGACTGCTCCTGATTTCTCCACTTTACACCACTTCCATCCACAAGTGACCGAAATGCCCATTTATTTATAACGTTTTGATATGGAAAAGGCCGATTCTACTGCCATTTGGCAGGTGGAGCAAAATCCCACGAATCTGGAAATATTTGATCAAATTTGGGTCAAAAATGCAAAAA
Source organism: uncultured Micrococcales bacterium (assembly GCA_903831585.1). GTDB lineage: Bacteria > Actinomycetota > Actinomycetes > Actinomycetales > Microbacteriaceae > Rhodoluna. The sequence goes on from CAIKYE010000198.1 coordinate 5,584, forward strand.
TGCACCCCGCCAAGGCGGAGTGCATCACAAAGTTGAGTTGTTTACTGGTCGGTTCGCTTATTCCAACGCTCTTCGAACATTGAGCCGCGGTTTGGCTTATCTTCGCGCTTGGGCTTCTGGCTCTTTGCGGGGCCTATGGCCTTGCCGCCAGTAGCGCTAGCGATGAGTATGCCGACCAACATGACCAGGAATCCGGCTACTCCGAATGCCACAAACTGCGTTACAGCGCCAAAGACCAGCAGAGAAATGCCGACAACGGCCATGAGCGAACCGGCGATCACCTTGGCTGGCGAGTTTGCACCGGGAGCTTCGATACGTTCGATTTGAGCCTTTGATTTGCGTTCGAAAGCAGCATCTTCGGCGTATAGCCCGCGCTCGAGTTCTTCAAGAACTCTCTTTTCGCTCTCTGATAGCCCCATCAAATTCCTCCTAGTTCGAGCATAAGCAAGGGCGAGCGATTTGTAAACGGCGCAGATTAGGCTTGGGGCATGCTTGAGTCCTCAGTTTTGCTTAGCGCCATCCAAGATCAGCTCGACGATTTCTGCCGCACGCGTCGTGCGAGTTTTGGCGCAATATCTGAGGATCTGTATCCGCTTGTCGATTTCGCCCAAGACCTACTGCAGGGTGGAAAACGCTTTCGAGCTCAATTTTGCTACTGGGCTTGGGCCGGAAATTTGATCGAAAGCCAGAACTGGACAACGGAAGAGCGGGAAAGTTCGCTCAAGGCCATTGTTGGAATCTGCGCCGCCCTCGAGATGTTTCACGCTGCCGCGCTGGTGCATGACGATTTGCTTGATCAGTCAGACACAAGACGAGGCAAGCCAGCGGTTCACAAAAACTTCGAACAACTTCACAACGATGAGGGTTGGGCAGGAAGCAAAGAGCGTTTCGGTCAAGCCGGATCTGTGCTTGTCGGCGACCTGATGCTCAGTTGGAGCAGCGAAATTTTCGGAAACGCTCTCTTGCACGCACCGACAGCAGAAATCGAGAAGGCCTGCCGCGAAGAATTCAGCCGCATGCGCGTCGAAATTATGGCTGGCCAGTATCTAGATGTTCTCGAAGAGAACGCAGCTCCTAGCCGAGACGTCAGCGAAGCCGTTGCTAGGGCAAATCGCGTAATGCTCTACAAGACCGCTAAGTATTCAATCGAAGCTCCGCTTCTAATTGGCGCTGCGTTTGCAGGCGCAAGCGAAAGTTGCAAAGCCGGCTTAGGAAAGTTTGCGATTCCACTGGGTCTCGCCTTTCAACTTCGCGACGATGTGCTCGGTGTTTTTGGTGACCCGAAGGTTACCGGCAAACCTGCGGGTGACGACCTCAGAGAAGGTAAGCGCACTGTTCTAGTTGGACTCACTCGCGAGACACTAGACGGGCCGGTAGGAAAAGTTTTCGATGACATGCTGTCATCTAGAGAACTGACCGATGATCAAATTAGATTTCTGCAGCAGACCATAGTCGGATGCGGTGCTCTAAAGAAAACCGAAGTGATGATAGAAGAGCTTGGAACCGAGTCGCTCGCGTTGCTTGAAGAAATAGAAATTGACTACAAGGCTAAGTCGGCTCTTCGAGACCTAGCTCGATTCGTGATTAATCGAAGCCACTAACTAGAGAGCTAGAGCCTGCGCCAGGCGACGTATCTCAGATTTTTTGCCCGCGACCATTGCGGCCATGGGCGTTTGAGACAGAACGTCGTTATGCGAATAGAGCCATTCGATTGCGGAATCAAGTGTGAAACCCGCGTCAAGCAAAACCACGATGGTTCCCTGAAGGCTAGGTAGAGGCTCTTTGTCGACGATTATCTCTCGAGGCACGTATTGAACACCGTCTCGCTTAACAGAGATCAGGTGGTGGTCTTCAATTAACCTGCGAACCCGCCCCATTGGAACTTCGAGCAATTCGGCTACATCTGGAACTGTGAGCCATTCAGAAACACTTTCAAAAACATCAGTCACAGGTTAAGAGTGCCACACCGAAGCGCTTGACGGGTAAAAAACCCGCCAGATGGCACGATATTGCTTGACCTATAAGGAAAAATGAGCGACTCAGGCGACGACAACAAGCGCGGCCAAGACCCTAAAAAAGTGGCCTTGGCTCTAGCTACGCTGCCCATAACCATAATTGGATCGATAATTCCATCCGATGACATCGCCAATGCCAGCGAAATTCAGAACCTAAACCCCGATGACACCGTTCCGAGCCAAGCAGCACAGGGCGAACCGGCTGACCCGCCAACTCGATCGCTGGCAAGACAGAGCGTTTACCAGGTAGTGCGCGGAGACACCGTTTCTTCAATCGCGAAAAAGTTCTCACTCACCGCTCGAGAGCTCATGCGAATCAATGAATTGACCGAGAGTTCATTGATTATGCCTGGTCAGGTGTTACGTCTGGTAGACAACGCGGTGCAACCCTCGGTTGTCGACAAGGTTGTCGGTGCTGTTCAGCACAAGGTAAAGTCCGGTGAAACTCTTGCGCAGATTGCAAACCGGTATTCAATAAAGTTGCCCACGCTGTTGGCCTTAAATCAACTTCAAGAACGCTCATTGATTTTTCCGGGTCAACTGCTGACGGTCAGGGCGGTAAACCCGTCTGTAACAACCCAGCCCTCAATTTCTGCTAGCGAGCACATTGTGCAGGGCGGCGAAACCCTAACTCAAATTGCGAAACGTCACGGCATCTCTCTTGCTTCGCTGCTAAAGGCAAACCGCTTGACCAAGACCTCACTCATTTTCGTCGGGCAGCGACTCGAGGTTCCAGATACAACCGCAGATGCCGGCGCACAAGAGAGTTCGAACGTCAGTGGAAACACAATCGGTAAACCCACAACAATATGCATTTTTCATGGGTTCCACAAAATCAAGGCTGGCGAGACAATCGGCAAACTTGCAGCAGTGTTTGGTGTCTCGACGCAAGCTTTGCTGACGGCAAACAAACTCAACCTGAACTCAACTATTTACATCGGGCAAAAACTGGTTGTGCCAGCTGTGCACAACGCACTGAATTGCCCGAAGCTGACCGCCCTGACCGATGAAATGCGACAGAACGCGGCGCAGATTGTTTCTATCGGCAGACAACTTCAGATTGGTGACTATGGAATAGTCATCGCGCTGGCGACTGCGATGCAAGAGTCGAGCCTAAGAAACATTTCTTTTGGTGACCGTGACTCGGTGGGGCTCTTCCAGCAGCGCCCCTCGGCTGGTTGGGGATCAAAGTCGGAAATTATGAATCCAGACTTTTCCATCAGGGCCTTCTTTAGCGGCCCGGGCAGTCCCAATCGCCCTGGCACTCGAGGACTGCTAGACCTCGCCAACTGGCAAGCCATGCCGCTAACTGAGGCTGCGCAGGCAGTGCAAATCTCGGCTCATCCAACTGCTTACGCCAAGTGGGAACCGAGTGCGTGGAATTGGTTGGTCGAACTCGACGAACTAAAGGATAGCTAGTGGCCGACCTCGTCGGCAGGCTCATCCGTGGGCGCTACCAGATCGAGAAACTGGTTGCTCGAGGCGGAATGGCAACCGTCTATCTGGCCGAAGACAACAGGCTGGATCGCAAGGTGGCGATCAAAGTCATTCATGCTCACCTCGCCAATGATCGAAACTTTCGAGAAAAGTTTGTTCGAGAGGCGAAGATTGCTGCAGGTCTTTCGCACCCCAACCTGGTCAATGTTTTTGATCAGGCAGAGGATGGCGATGTGGTCTTTCTGGCGATGGAATACGTGTCAGGAATAACTCTCAGACAAGCTCTCGATGACTTCGGTTCACTCTCGGCGGCTCGAGCACTCGAGGTATTCGAGCCCATGGTGGCGGCTCTGGCAGCGGCGCATGCGGCAGGAATTCTGCACCGAGATCTCAAGCCAGAAAATGTCTTACTGTCTGACGATGGCAAAGTGAAACTCAGCGACTTCGGACTCGCGAGGCCAATCTCGGCGCAAACTCAAACTGGCGGGGTCGTTGGCACCGTGGCATATATGAGCCCCGAGTTGGTGTCTCGTGGAGTCGCGGATGCGAGAAGCGATGTCTATGCTGCCGGAATCATGCTGTTTGAACTGCTTACCGGAAAACAGCCTTTTCAGGGAGAGCAAGCCGTTCAAGTTGCCTTTCAACATGCGAACAGCGAAGTGCCTGCCCCCTCTTCGCTAAATTCCGATGTTCCTGAATTGCTAGATGAAATCGTGCTTTGGGCAACTGCCAAGTTGCCACAAAATCGCCCGAGTGACGCTAACGAGTTGCATAGAGTTTTGATACAGGCAAAAGCCGATTTGCGAAATCCGAAAAAAGCAAGCGAGCTAACCGAACACTTGCGCGAAACCTCGCTGCTGCGCGAGACCATCGTGCTCGGCGATGACGGGGCCAGTTCCAACCAGACTCAAGTTTTAGACGCAAACCCGACTGTCAACTTTGGCGACACTCTTTCAGCCAACGTTCCAGCAACAGAAGCAGAACTTGTGTACCACTCTCACCGCGGCTTGAAAG
>CAIKYE010000199.1 GCA_903831585.1 uncultured Micrococcales bacterium
ACTTCTTGCGGCAAAAGGTCGCGGCAAGGCTGCGAAAAACTTCAGACTTCGCGACTGGCTGATTTCTCGCCAGCGCTATTGGGGCACTCCGTTTCCGATTATTCACTGCGAAGCCTGCGGAGAGGTTCCGGTACCGCAAAATGAATTGCCAGTAGAGCTTCCTTCTGCCGAGGGTCTGGATCTCAAGCCAAAGGGAACATCGCCACTCGGCGGCGCAAGCGATTGGGTAAACGTTAAGTGCCCGAAGTGCGGCATAGATGCCAAGCGTGACACCGACACCATGGATACCTTCGTCGACTCGTCTTGGTACTTCTTGAGATTCTTGTCTCCAAATTCGACGGAACACGCTTTTCCTAAAGAAGCCGCCAAAGAGTGGGCTCCGGTCGATCAGTATGTTGGCGGTGTAACGCACGCAATTTTGCACCTTCTTTATGCTCGCTTCTTTACCAAGGCATTGCACGATCTCGGCTACATCGACTTCGAAGAGCCGTTTACGCGTTTGCTCAACCAGGGAATGGTCCAAATGAATGGCTCTGCGATGTCTAAGTCGCGCGGCAACCTTGTTGCACTAAGTGAGCAACTGGATGAGCACGGAGTGGATGCCATCCGCCTAACCATGTCGTTTGCCGGACCACCAGAAGACGACATCGACTGGGCCGATGTCTCGCCAGCCGGATCTGCAAAGTTCTTGGCACGCGCTTGGCGTGCCGCAAACGACGTGACCTCAGCGGTGGGCATCGATGTTTCAATCGGTAATGCCGAATTGCGTAAGGCCACAAACTCGTTTCTAAGAGACTTTGCTCCGGCCATCGAGGGCTTCAAGTTCAACGTTGGCGTGGCAAAGGTCATGGAACTCGTGAACGCGCTTCGCAAGGCAATCGATGGAGCCGCCGGCCCGTCAGATTCTGCCGTGCGCGAGGCTGCCGAAGTTGTCGCCAAAGCGCTGTCGCTATTTGCGCCCTATACCGCCGAAGATATGTGGGCCAAGTTGGGGCATCAGCCAGGGGTCGCTTTGGCTGGGCTGCAGTCTGCGGACGAGTCTTTGCTTGTCGAAACCGCTGTTGTTGCCGTGGTGCAGGTTGACGGAAAACTTCGTGACAAATTCGATGTATCGGTTGAAATCTCAGAGGATCAATTGCGCGAGCTGGCTTTTTCATCTGAGAATGTGAAGCGTGCGATTGGCGATAAAGAGGTAGCCAACGTGATTATTCGCGCACCAAAACTTGTCAACATCGCAACCAAGTAGATACTTTTCAACAGAGTTTCTCGGCAGCTTAGCCAACCCAAAGCAAGCAACTAATTTCGCTATGTGAATCAACTTCGCGAAAAACTGCTGTCAGCCCTTGAAAGCACGTCAACCGTCAATCGCCGGCTGGTGGTCTTTGTTTTTCTCTTTGTGCTTGCAATCGCTGCGATCCTGGTTTCGCTAAATTCTGCGAAACCCTACAAATCCTCATCGACCCAAGAAGAGTCAACTATTTCTGTTGCAACCTCGAGTGTTGAATCCTCGTTGACAATACAGAAGCCAAATGTGTTCGTGCACGTCGTCGGCGAGGTGGTGAATCCGGGTATCTTCATGGTTCAGTCACAAGCACGACTTTTCGACGCAATCTTCGCCGCCGGGGGTTTTACCAAACTCGCCGATCAATCGAGCATCAATCTTGCTCGAGAAGTTTCTGACGGTGAACAGATAGTGGTATTTGCAGTTGGCTCGGGTGGCTCAATCGGCTCTGGAGCAGGTCTCTCGGGATCGTCGGCCTTTGGTGGCGGTTCTATGCAATCAAAGGCGCTCGTGTCACTCAATCGAGCGTCGCAGTTAGAACTCGAAAGTTTGCCGGGGGTTGGCCCAACACTAGCGGGTCGCATGATTGATTGGCGAACGGCGAACGGCGGTTTCAAAAAGAAAGAGGATTTGCTAAAGGTCAGCGGAATTGGCCAAAAATTATTCGCGTCAATGAAAGACAAGTTGACCCTTTGAGTTGGCTGGTTGTTGCTTCGCTTATCTGGTCAACGGCCTTTGCCTGGCAGACGGGGGTTTGGTGGCCGCTGGCGTCACTAGGGGCGGTCTACCTATCTGCAATCTTCTGGCTGAAGCCGGCCAAGCCCGAGATTGCGCGCCTGTCACTGATGTTGATTTCTATGCTGGCGCTACTCACGGTGCGACTCTCGACGAACGGGCCAGTTGAGAGCCCAGCATTGCCCTCGGGCTCTCGCTCGGAGTTTGCCGTCTGGCCCTTTTTGCAATTGCGCGAAGCCTCCAAACAGGCGCTAATTGGTCTAAACCCAGACGCCGAAGCGCTGACTCTCGGTTTGGCGATTGGTGATTCGAGCCTTGCCTCGGAGTCATTGCTTTTAGCGATGAAAGAAACTTCGCTAACCCATCTGGTTGCGGTTTCTGGTGCGAATTGCGCAATAGTGTCGGGTGCTGTCTTTTTGGCACTTCAGAGATTCGGTGTGCGGGCACGAGTGATTGGCTCTTTGGCCGCGCTTTTGGCATACGTCATGCTCGTTGGGGCACAACCGAGTGTGCTCAGAGCTGCAACCATGGCAGCAGCAGTTTTGCTCGCATATCTCAGCGGTCGAAAAACCAGCTCGTTGGTCTCGCTCTGCCTTGCCGTTTCGGCACTGATTGTCGTGAGCCCAGAAATTTGTCTCGACTATGGCTTCGCGCTGTCGGTCTCTGCAACAGCTGGGATCCTCTTGCTAGCTCCGCGAATTTACGAGTATCTAAAGACGCGCGTGTTCAAGTGGGTGGCGCTAGCAATCTCGGTCAGCGCAGCATCGCAAATACTCTGCTTTCCAATTTTGTTGCAGTTGCAACCGAGCGTGCCAACTTACTCTCTCATCGCCAACCTCTTCAGCGACCCTTTGGTCGCACCGGTGACGATTCTGGGAATTCTTGCGGTGTCGCTTTCTTGGATTCAACCTTTGGCTTCGATCTTGTTTTGGCTGGCATCTGCACCCGCTGCCCTGATTGCGAGCATCGCGCACTACTTTGCGGGCTTGCCGCTATCGAGTGCATTCTGGGCAACTGGACTACTCGGCACAGTTGCTGCCTGCGCGACCGTCTTGGCACTCACCGTGCTGATTCTTTCCCGCAAGTCAACCCATCGGCTGCTCTCGGGTGCGGTCGTTGGCATTCTCTGCTTGACGAGTGTTTCGGTGCTCACGGTCGAGGCGGTACGTGTTTCTACCTGGCCGCAGGCCGATTGGCAGGTTGCTAGTTGCGATGTCGGTCAGGGTGATGCGACGGTGATTAGGTCTGCCGGCAAGATCGCCGTAATCGATGTTGGAAAGTTTGATTCAAAAATCAAACGGTGTCTCGACCAATTGAGAGTTTCAAGAATTGACCTTCTGGTCTTGACTCACTTCGATCAAGACCACGTCCTGGCAACTCGCGCCGCAATCGCCAATCGAGAGGTAGCCAGCGTGTTGATTAGCCCCTTCGAAGACCAGCGGCCAGCAGCTCTCGAGGCATTAGAGGCTCTATCAAGCAAGGGTGTGCCAGTTGTGAAGGCACAGAAGTGGTTGGCCGGAAAGCTTGGTGAGGCCTACTGGCTGGTTCTGAATCCGAGTAGAACAGCCGAAGAAGCCGAAGACTCGAACGATGCCAGCATCGCGATGCTATTTCGCTTTGAAGATTTCTCTTTTCTCGCTTTGGCAGACCTGGGGGAGCGAGGGCAAATGCGAATCGCAAGTGACCTCGAGCTCTGGCACGACGATTGGGTTGCTAGTCACGACCTGATACTCAAGGTTTCGCATCACGGCTCTGCCGATCAGTATTCCGAA